>CAZVXJ010000086.1:0-10565 GCA_964631675.1 uncultured Alphaproteobacteria bacterium | reverse complement strand
CGGAACCTGCGGAGAATGTCAGTTCATTACACGCTCGGACAACTGTGCCCAAGGCATCTGCAAATTCCTTCGTCAATCGATCAACTTGAACCTTTGCAGCCATCAGTGATCCATCTCAATGGCACTCGGCGAAGTCCGTCGACCGGTGCTCAGAGTCTGCTCCCAATTCGGATTAGACAATTCTCCTCGCATGGTGCTGTGTACCAGCTCGTAGTCACCGTACTCGTTGTAATCGGCAAAGGCAAAGTATACCCCGCCCTCAAGTCTGTCGTACTCCCAAATCTCGCTATTGACATCCTTCGATTGCATCGTGTTGCGGGTGATGTTTGTAGGTTCTCCATAGAGAATGAAGATGCGGCCGCGATCTGTCTTCCAGCCTGGTCGGTGTAAAATGCTAAAGCGTTCGTTCGCCTCACTCACACGGGCAAAGTACTTATCGGCAGCATCAGGCTCAAGGGTTTCCCGGTCGTGCCAATACTGTAGAAGATATTCCCGACGGCCCTCCGGTGTCAGGCGTTTAACACGCTTGGTCTCTTCGCGGCTCATCACGTATTTCATGAGCTGCAGTGCACTATCTGGTTCGATGATATCGAGAATACTCGGATCGCTCTCCAGGAGCCGACCGGTTAGGTCACCGGTAAGGTCAGGACTTGACGTCGGCGAAAAATCTCCCTCGCGAAACGTCCAGAACTTCTTACGCTGATTAGCCACATTCCCGCTTCGAAAGTCCTGAACTTCCAGTTCCAGGATGTATGTACCAGTTCGAAAAGTCGCTACAGGAAAGCCATCAGCGATGACGACATCAGGACCAGGCGTTCTGTATACCCGGCTAGTCGGAGGTCGGACTTGGCGCAAATTGTCTGCTTGCAGAATTCTGCGCACAACGGCGTACGAATCTACTCGCGACGAGTCGTGAGCTAAACCATACGCTTCTGCGTAGTAATAAACCATAGGGAGCTCGGCGCCGAAGAAACCCGTGGCGTTCGGCAAGGCAAGCACACTACTCTTTACGAAGGCCGATGGTTCGGCATCAAATTCCATTCGGCAAGCCGTTTCAATATCGGAGACTTGCATACCGTCCGGGTTAAACGCTTTCGCCTCCATGGGAATAATCACTTGTTCGCGCTCTCGCCACTCGCTATCATGAATCGTCGCTCGTGCCTGGTAGCGCCCTGGTTTCATGAAAAAGCGAAAGACACGCGGAAAAAACGCTCCGCCTTCTTTCGCCTCGCCGGGCCGTTGATCTAGATGGCCCGTGAAAGTGTCCGAGATTGCCACACCGTTAGAGTCCAGAACATCCAAGACAACAGAAAACTCAGGAGGTGTACTATCAGCTGCACTCGATTGAAAAGCTGCCTGCTGGATGGCAGCATAGACTTCTACAAAACAAAGGGAGTCCTGACCGCGAAAACTCGCATAGTCCAGATCGATTAGATAGCCTGCAGCGGCTATACCCGTTGTCGCCAACGATGCAACGATAATAGATGTCCAAGACTGCGTTCTCATGTTCGCCGCTCAGTTCAGACAGAGGATACTATGCCACCGCAGTCAACAGGCGTACGGAAACCAGTTTACTGATTCCCTCCTCCTCCATGGTCACTCCATAGAGGTTATCGGCGATTTCCATCGTCCGCCTGTTGTGCGTGACCAATATGAATTGCGTGGTGTCCGCATGCATACGAATGACACGATTAAAACGATCGATGTTGCTGTCATCGAGCGGAGCATCAACTTCGTCAAACACGCAGAAAGGTGAAGGTTTCACCTGGTAAAGCGCAAACAGCAGTGCGATCGCCGTCATGGTCTTTTCACCGCCTGACATCAGGGACAGACTCTTCAATCGCTTGCCGGAAGGATTTGCCCACAGTGTGATATCCGCATCCAAAAGATCATGGCCGCTAAGGATCAGATCGGCTTCGCCGGCCGGAAAAAACTCCTGGAACAGCCTTTGAAAATGCGCCCTAACTGACTCGAATGTGTGGAGAAATTGAGCTTGTGCGGTCTCGTTAATACGGGCAATCGTCTCTTCAATAGTCTTCTTGGCTTTTAACAAATCTTCCCGCTGAGTATGCATCATATCAAGCCGGGCATTTTCCTGCTCGAACTCCTCTATGGCCATCAGATTCACGGGCCCCAGGCGCTCAATTTTGTCACGAAGCTCCTGAATCGATTCTTGGGTGATCTCCGCCGTGAGGATTTCTGCGTTGTTCGCAGCGAAATTTGGATCATCGAGGATCAAGTCATATCTGTCTTTGGCGGAAGCCACCAGCGCATCCACCTCACCCTGCAGGCGCGCGACTTCGATCTCAATCCGCTTCTCTCCTTCAAGTTCAGACTCATGTTCCTGCCTGAGCTCACGCAATTTTTGCTCTTGTTCGGACGACCGAACCCGAAAATGATCCACTCGACCAGCGGCATCGTCTATCAACACCGTAAGACGATCCCTTTCCTTCCACAGCACCAGGAGCTTCTCATCAAACTCCTTCAACAGAGTTGCAATGCTCTCAATCTCGCTTTGCGCATCGGCGCTGGCAGTCTCGGTACGTTCCAGACTCTCCTCTAGCTCAGCCAAGTTAAGTGAAACAGTCTCCAAGTCGAGGATAGACAGTTCGAGCTTATGACGCACGGCATCACGAGCCTTCTCGGTCTCATGTAAGCTATCCTTTGCTCTATTCGCTGCTCTACGAGCATCAATCAGTTCGAGATTCAGGTCCCCGCCAGACCGCAGTGCAGATTCGACTTCACTCTCCGCCTTCAAGACCTGCTGGCGAGCTTCTTCTGCCTTGGAACCGAACTGCTCAAGCTCCGCGGTAATCAAGTCTATCTCCGGCGCGATCACCCTTGACCTTTCTTGCAGAGAGTGCGCGAGTGCTTCGACTCTTGCACGCTCTTCCCGGAGAGCGGCGCGCTTCAAGAGCGCTGCTTCCAGTCTACTCCTGCACTCGAGTATCTGCTGACTTGCCTCGGTCTCGGCTGCACGGACAGCTCGAAGTTGTGCGGTCAATTCAGACTGCTCCTGAGCTGAACGGAATTCGGAGTCCTTCACATCGTGTATCTGGCGTGCCAAACCCAGGTCTACTACGCCGCGAACATCCTCGGAGCCCGCGTGATACACTCCATCCGCACTAATCCACTGCCCATCAAGAGCCACTACGGTAGCACCATAGCGTTTTACCCAGTCGCGGAGACCCACTGCCTGCTCCCAATTCTCAACAACAACGACGCGGGCAAGGTAGTGACTCAGAATGGAGGCAGCATCTGCGCGTCGAACAAGGGAAAGCGCGGTACCGATCGCTCCCTCCGGCGGAGCCATATCATCGTTCCGATTCTCCGGGAACTCACTTACAGAGATAAATGTGCATTGTCCGGCACGTTCTCGCCTCAATATCTCCGCTGCTATTCCAACAGACTCATCTGAATTTGCAAGTTGATAGTAGGCGGCTGGACCGAGGATGGATTGAAATGCCCGTCGAAACCTCTCCTCTACTTCGAAGCTGTCTCCGAGCAGATCGGTCAGTCCTTGAACGGTGTTTTCACGCAGTGTCTTTAGCGAAAGTTCAGATCGGGGTCCTTGTTGCTCGAGCGTGATCAACAATTCCAACCTTGACCGACTTGCATCGAGATGTGACGCTGCACGGCGAAGGGAATCGTTCAACTGCTCCACCTGATGACGGTACTCGTCGATTTTGCGACCGAGATTCGCCTCAAGCACCCGGAGGTCCGAAATCACAGCATCCGCCGGAAGTTCTTCGCGCTCAAGACCATCTATTCGCGCGGCAAGATCCTGGAATTGCTGCCGGTTTACCTCGGCGTCACGAGCGAGCAACTCCCGGCGTACAGACTTTCCAGTAACTGTTGTCTGGATACTGGACTCATTCTTCTGTGCGGCAGCCAAATCTTGACGAGTGCGGCTGATCCACTGCTCGTGTTCGAGAGCCCGTTCCTCAATTGCGCGAAGTTTTTCCTGCTCCCAATTGTATAGCCCGGTCGCCTCAGCCAAGGAACTTTCAGCAGCAGAAATCTCCGTCTCGACGACAATCTTGTCACGCGAAATCTTTTCTTTTCGTTCTTCAAGCATATCGCGCTTATTGCTCAGAAGGATCCTCTCGCGCGCAGCACGATCGATCAAGTCCTTACACGCCTGTTCGCGCGCACGCGCCGCAGAGGTCTGACTTTCAATCGTGGCAATCTGCTGTACAATAGACCCATGTTCACGTCGAATTCCAGCGGCTTCCTGATCGGCCTGCAATTCAGAAGTCCGCATATCCGCAAGCTTGGCTTCCTCCAGACGCAATGCGGCTCTTACCGTTTCGGCTGCAGCACCTGTGTCGCGAATCGCTAACTTTAGCGGTTCCAATTCTGCGATATGCTTGCAGTAGCTTTGCCAAATGTGAGCGGATTCCGCAGATTTCAGCATCGCCGCATATTCCGAGTATTTTTTTGCCCGAATTGCCTGACGCTTTAGTGAGCCTACATGACGCTCCACTTCAACCAGAATATCGGAGAGCCGAATCAAATCGTCTTCCGTTTGCTTGAGTTTTGCCAACGCCTGCCGGCGTCGTATCTTGTATTTCGCAACTCCGGCGGCCTCCTCAAACATGGCACGGCGTCCATCACCATCCTCTCGAAGAATTTCCTCCACCATCTTCAACTCCAGAATGGTATAGAGGTTCGGTCCCATGCCGCTGTCGTGAAGGACGTCGGTAATATCTTTGAGTCTGCACTCATTGCCGTTTAACAAATACTCACTTGTCCCATCCCGATAGAGCCTGCGTGCAATCTCAACTTCGGTATAGGGTAAGTTCAGAAATCCACCCTGGTTATCCAGCACCAATTTCACTTCCGCCACGCCGGTCGCCTTGCGATTGACCGTCCCGTTGAAAATCACGTTCTCCATCCGGTCCCCGCGCAACACTGATGAACGCTGCTCTCCCAGCACCCAGCGGAGCGCATCGACCACATTCGACTTGCCACAGCCATTCGGACCCACAACACAGGTAATGCCGGGAGCAAATGAAAGCGTCGTCGGCTTGGCGAAGGACTTAAATCCAGAAATGGAAAGTGATACGAGTTGCATGTAAAGATAGCTTAGGAAGTTTCGCCTTCATCAAGTTGCTTTTGCAGAAGTCTGCTGAGGGCCTTTGGATCGGCCGTACCGCCGCTTGCCTTCTTCGCTTGTGCGACAAAGTGTCCCATCAGATTCTTCTTGCCTGCACGATAACGGTCGGCTTCATCCGGAAAGTCAGCGATCACCTTCTGGACAATCGGGAGTAGCGCCTCATCGTCTGAAACCTGCGCGAGTCCTTCCGTCTTGATAATCTCGCGAGGATCGCGCGAATCGGACATCATTCTTTGGATAATGCCCTTCGCACTGCTGGGGGAAATGACGCCGTCTGACACAACCTGGGTGAGTTTTGCAAGTCGCTCCGGGGTCACAGACTCTCTGAATATCTCAAGCGTGAGTCCTGCATCCGAAATGATGCCCGAAACCTGTGTTGCGAGTATGTTACCCAACGTGCGCGCTACCGCTCCAGCAAGGATGGCGTCCTCGACATATTGCACTCCTCCCTGCTGAAGCATGACGTACTGAATCTGCTCAGCATTCCATCCATACTGAGCAGCATACATGCTGCGAATTTCTCGCGGCAGTTTTGGAACCCGCTTCCTGGCGAGTTCAATTTCTGCCTCGCTTAAATGGAGTTCTACCAGGTCTGGTTCCGGAAAGTATCTATAGTCATCCGAACCTTCCTTGCGGCGCATCACCCGAATTTGATCGGTCTGATCATCCCAAAGCAAGGTCGAGCGTTGAACTGCTCCACCTGACTCGTAAGTTCGAATCTGGTTCAACACCTCGGTTTTCAGTGCACGCTCAACGTTACGTATTGAGTTTAGATTCTTGATTTCACTGCGTTCGTTCAGACCCGAATCACCGAATCGTCTAACGGAAACATTAGCATCGCAGCGAAGTGAGCCCTGTTCCATGTTGCCATCGCACACGCCTGCAAAGCGAAGTAGTTCACGCATCGCCGTCACATATGCAGCAGCTTCTTCGGGAGAACGCATGTCGGGTTCAGAAACAATCTCGACCAGCGGTACACCGCTTCGATTCATGTCCACAACCGTGCTGCCATCACCCAAATGCGCGGATTTGCCTGCATCTTCTTCAATATGTGCGCGGGTTATGTGAACGTTTTTTTTCGATCCACGTACGTCTATCTCAAGTTCCCCGCCAGTGCTAAAAGGTCGATGAAACTGGGATATCTGATAGCCTTTGGGCAAGTCAGGATAGAAGTAGTTTTTGCGATCGAATTTGGAGAGCGAGTTAATCTTCGCACCCAGCGCAAGGGCGAGAATCGTGGCTTTTTCGACCACAGACTGAGATAGTACCGGCAGAGCGCCTGGCATTCCCAGGCACACCGGACAGGTCAGCGTATTCGGTGGTGCACCGAATAGATTTGGACATCGACAGAAGGCCTTGGTGTGGGTCGCTAACTGGGCGTGAATTTCAAGGCCGATTATCGTCTCCCAACTCATGCAGCTGCTTCCAACTGTGGCCGGTTCAGTGACTCGATTTCATCTCCGAGGATCAGAATCCGGTCTTCGCTAAACCACGGACCCATGAATTGAATTCCGATCGGCAAACCATCGCTACTTTTCCCGGCTGGAATGCTGACCGCTGGTATGCCGGCAAGGTTGGCAGGCACAGTGTAAACATCTGACAAGTACATCGCAAGTGGATCGCTGGCCTTCTCCCCTCGTCTAAATGCTACGTCCGGAGTTGTGGGAGCCATGATAACATCAACCTGAGAAAATGCTCGCCGGAAGTCTTCGGCAATCAGTCGGCGAACCTGCTGAGCCTTGCGGTAGTATGCATCATAGTATCCTGATGACAGCACATACGTGCCAATCATAATCCTCCTGCGCACTTCCTCGCCAAAACCCTCGGCCCTCGAGCGCTCGTACAAATCGAGCAGTGACCCGTCCGTTTCAGAGCGAAAGCCATAGCGCACACCATCGAAGCGGGCCAAATTGCTGCTTGCTTCGGCCGTTGCAACGATATAATAGACAGGTATTGCATACTTCGAATGAGGCAGCGAAACATCCACTACTGTATGGCCCGCTTTGCGAAGCGCATCCGTAAGATGAGTCAGCGCTTTAGCAATTTCCGGGTGCAATCCCTTCGAATGGTACTCGGCGGGAAAACCGATTTTCAGCCGAGGACCGGGCGCACCCTTCCATTCAGGAGGAGCCTCAGTGTTGGACGAGGTCGAATCACGCGGGTCAACTCCGCTAATGGTTCGCAACACTTCAAATGTCCGCCTGCAACTGGTAGAGAATGGAGAGATTTGATCCAGCGACGAACCGAATGCCACTAATCCGGACCGGGAAACCCGGCCGTATGTTGGCTTCAGGCCCACAATACCGCAGAAGGCAGCAGGTTGTCGGACACTTCCTCCCGTTTCGCTGCCAAGAGAAGCGTGAACCCATCCTGCTGCAACAGCGATGGCGCTTCCACCTGATGATCCACCGGGCACCCGGTCCGGAAACTGGGGATGTTTCGCGGGACCGAAATAGGAATTCTCGGTCGATGAACCCATGGCAAATTCATCGAGGTTTGTCTTTCCAACAATAACCGCACCGGCTGCTTCAAGCTTATGGGCGGCCGTGGCGGTAAACACGCTTTCGAACTGGAAGAGTATCTTTGATCCGCACGTCAGGCGAGTACCACTGATGGCTATATTGTCTTTCACTGCCATCACATAGCCCGCCAAGGGCAGATCGTGTCCCCGGTTCAGTGCATCTCTAACCTGCCGCGCCTTATCAAGTGCTCGCTTGTCAAATAGAGTGATAAAGGCGTTCAGATCCGATCCGGCCCGCGCCTGAGCCAAAGACCATTCTACTGCTTCAGGAATTGTCTCTGGATTCTGTCGAAGGAGTTCTGGGCTGGGAAGCTGGGGGGGCATTGAGAATGGGTGGAGGATCTTGGTTGCGGGGTCTGTGATTTGGTGGTGGGTCTTCGACCGACTGGCTGACTTCGCGTTGAACACTCTGGGCGGCTCTCCTGAACTCGGAAAGCCCCTTGCCGAGTGATCTTGCGAGTTCCGGCAATCGCTTGCCGCCGAACAGCAAGAGAATCACAATGACGATCAGAAATATCTCAGAGGCGCCGAGATTCATGCATTAGCCTGTTCAAGCTGATTTCGGGTTGAGTCCTGCAACTTACCAGCAGCGCCGGCGTTCGAGATCGAGACGGCAATTGACATGAACACCCCCGCCCCGTCCGATGTTCCGATCAGAGGGTCTGTTGCTCGCTCGGGATGCGGCATTAATCCCATCACATTACCACGATCATTTATTATGCCTGCAATCGAGTTCGTGCTGCCATTCGGATTTCCGTCGGGAATGTCATTGCGGATGGGCCCAATGTAACGAAACAGAACTCGGCGGTCCTTCTCGAGTCTCTCAATCACTTGTGCCGTAGCAACAAAGCAGCCTTCACCGTGCGCGATCGGCATGCGAATCGACTGCCCATCTACATAACGGTTGGTAAAGATCGACTCTGTGTTTTCCACTCGTAACTCGGCCCACTGCGAAATAAAGCGCAAGTTCCTGTTCCGAACCAACGCACCGGGAAGCAGACCGGCCTCACACAGAATCTGAAAACCATTGCAGATACCTATAACCGGACCACCACGATCAGCAAATTTGCGAATATCCTGCATGATCGGCGACAGCTTGGCCAGGGCGCCGCAGCGGAGGTAGTCGCCGTACGAGAAGCCGCCGGGTATGACGACAGCATCGCAAGCAGGCAGTGATGTCTCCTTATGAAAGACATTCGTCACGCCAATTCCAAGCACACGGGAGAGCACATCGATACAGTCGCGGTCACAGTTTGATCCTGGAAACGTAACGACCGCAAATCTCACAGAAGCTCCACTTTGAAGGACTCGATGACGGGATTTGCCAGCAATTCATCGCCAATTTTCTCGAGCATCGACTTGGCTTCACTGCGATCGGTCGTATCCAATTCGAACTCAATCAATTTACCGACGCGAACGTTAAGGACCTTTGATTCGCCGTGACTGCGGAGGAATTGGCAGACAGTCTGACCCTGCGGTTCAAGCACGCCGGGCTTGTATGTGACCACAACGTTAGCCTTCATCGTGAACGGCGTCGATAAATCCACGTATTGCTTCTCTCGGGCGCAATGTCCTCAAGCTCCGGCGAATCCAGGTCATCGTCTTCATGATCGTGGCCTCTTCCGGTCATGGCTTTAATGGTACCGACTGCGAAAGCTGTGAAGACCAGAATTGCCAATGCAGGAAAAGCATTGGTAGCGGGATTGATCACAACAAATCCTGTGCAAACGAGCAGGCAGGCAATCTTGAAAAAGTTGTAACCTGGCTCGCGCAACGTAAACCGCGGCAAGCCGGGCAAAGTCAACTTGCTTACCATGAGAGCGCTTGTCGTCAACACAAGACCTGCAAGCACATTGGCATTCAGGATTTCACCCCATTGGGCATAGCTCATCAAAATGAAGGACGCAAGCAGGCATGCGTGTACAGGAGACGCAAGCCCAATGAAGTCGTGGTGCCCACCATCGGAGTTCACATTGAATTTTGCCAGTCGAATTGCGACGGCCAATACCGGAACAAGAGTAACCAGTAGACCGGCCAACTCGAGTTCACTAAATGAGACCGTATAGATAAGGGCGGCAGGCGCTACTCCAAAGGAAACCATGTCTGCCATGGAATCGAATTGTATTCCGAACTTGGACCCACCGCCGAAGAATCTTGCCGCCTTCCCATCGAATGCGTCAAGCACGGCCGCAAACAGTATCAGCCAGGCTGCAAGCTGTGGATGACCCTCAAACGCGGTAATGACTGCGAGAAATCCGCACATCAAGTTCCCGGCGGTCATCAAGTTGGCGGGTAAGCGATTCATATTTTTTTTCATCGAGCTGCCTTTGCAATAATCGACTCTCCGGCACGCACTTTATCTCCCTTTTTGACGACTGGTTGTACAGTGGTCGGCAAGAAGACGTCCATACGTGAACCGAAATAGATCAATCCAAACACATCACCTTTGGTCACACGGCTCCCATTCTCGAGTCTGCATGAGATTTTTCGCGCAACCAAACCGGAAATCTGTCTCCAAGTTATCGTGCCTATGTCGGTTTCGGCACTCACCTGTACTCTGGCATTTCCGTCGGCACCAGCAGAACCTGCATGCCGGTAACTTCCCGGAACACGATCAACTTGACTTACCACTCCGGAGTAGGGTACTCTGTTTACATGCACATCAAAGACCGACAAAAAAATGGAGATCTGAAGTCGCCCATTACTCGTAATACCGGATGACAATACGGTTCCATCGGCCGGTGAGACTATCACATTCGGGTCATTAGGAATGACTCGCAGCGGACTCCTGAAAAATAGCAGTACACAAAGGCCCAACAGCAGCAGAACAAAGCCGGCAACGCCAGGCAGTGGGCGCGCAAGTACCAATCGGGTGACCATAAGGACCAATCCAAGTACCGCCAGAGGAAGTACCAACGGCCATGC
>CAZVXJ010000085.1:0-10584 GCA_964631675.1 uncultured Alphaproteobacteria bacterium | reverse complement strand
AACCGAGGCAGGCAGGCCTTCAGCTTTTTTCAACAGATCAACAACCTGCTGTCGCATCAACACATCAGCAGAGATCTTTCCTCCCTCACGTCTGTTTGCATCCCTGAGGGAATTTATCAGCTCCGCTGTAGTATCAAGACCTACATCGGATGCAAGCAGAATATCCTCCAGTTCGTCGAGCAGTTGCTGGTCGAGTTTACGACCGGGCGTGAATACTGCGGCGATCTTATCACCAAGGACTTCGCGAGTCTTCTGGAACGCACTCTTTATTCGATCAAATATACCCATGAAATTATGTTAGTGTTAAGTAATGCCGGACAGTCGAGGGGGTTATTCCTCGTGTTTGTCCACTCAATCAGGCGAAGATAACGCAGCAGGCGCACCCCACTGGAGTTTTGACCCCAGTGCGTGATAGAAGTCGCGGGAATTGATGGTGGCCAGAATGGTAGTCTCCTCGGCACGATTGATTCTTACAATCATGTTTGGCGGCAGAGTATCGAGAGTTTGCCCATCCGAGGACAGCACCGCTTCGGCGAGCGGTCGGATACTGACGGTGCGATCAGCGGAGATCACAACCGGCCGCATGGTCAGCGTATGAGGGCAAATGGGAGTGACGATCATCACGTGCAATCGCGGCTCAACGATTGGGCCGCCGGCAGATAGTGAATAGGCCGTTGAACCCGTTGGAGTTGAGATGATCAATCCGTCACAGCGGTAGGCTGTGATTGGCACATCGTCCATGAGCACCTCAAGCGTCAGTGCGCGCGCGGGAATCTCGCCTGCGACCACAATATCGTTTAGGGCAAAATCGCGCCGAGTCCATTCCGCGGCGAGCATCATGCGTTCTTCGTGGCGCACACGTCCATCCAGAATCGCATCCAGTGTCTCACTCAATTCATCTGCGCGTGACTCTGTCAAGTAACCCAGTCCGGGACCCAGGTTGACTCCGAGTATGGGGATGTGACGATTACGAACCGTCCGCGCCGTACGCAGCAAAGTCCCGTCTCCACCAAAGCTCAATATAAGTGTGGCCGCATCGGGGATTCGATCCGCTGCAGCTTTCTCGTCAACAGCAAGCGAAAGTCCATCGGAAGCATCGGAGTCAAGAACAAACTTAACTTTCCGCTTACGAAGTTCGTCAATAAACCCGGGGAGCAGCTTTCGGAAGCCGGGCTTCCCCAAATTCCCCATGAGCCCGAGGATCATAGACTAACGCGCAGCTCCCTGTGATTCATCAGCATCGCCGTTCAGCTGTTTGATAGCCTTTTCGACGGTTTGAAGTTTCTGCTCGCAGAACTGAATGAGCTTTTGTCCACGCTCGAATGCCTCGAGTGACTTCTCTAGCGGCACATCTCCCGCTTCCAGTCCGCTCACGAGTTGCTCGAGTTCATTCAGAGCCGATTCAAAAGATTCAGGCTCTGCGGCGACATTCGACTTGGTCTCAGCCATTTGTTGAGGTTGGTTCAATTTTGCGAATTTCAGCGGTCGCCGTACCTTTGGCAAACCAAATGGAAATCGGACTTCCCTCTTTCAGGCGGGAGGCTTGGCGTACAGGCTGATGCGTCTCATCAAATACGACAGAAAATCCACGTTCCAATATGGATTGCGGGTGGTAGGCGCTGAGAAGGCTCTTGGATTGCTCCAGTTCAAGACGTTTCTGCTGAATGAACAACATTCCCTGACGAGTCAGACGGCCGCTCAAGTCGTCCACTCTTTGGGCCGCCAGCACCAGCAGATTATGCGGAGTTCGGAATGCATAGTGCGACGCTAGAGAGCGCAACTTCGTACGTTGAAATCTCAGGTCGTCCTGAATGGATCGGTAGAGTCGGTCTCTCAAGACACCGATACCCCCCCGGATTTCTTCGTGGTCAGGCAGAATCAATTCCATGGCGGCCGAAGGGGTCGGCGCACGCAAGTCTGCCACAAAATCGGCGATGGTGAAGTCGACTTCGTGACCGACGGCCGAAACCACCGGGATTGCGGAGTTGTAAATGGCTCTGGCCACTGGCTCTTCATTGAACGCCCAAAGGTCTTCCAGCGATCCGCCGCCGCGACCGACGACAATTACCTCAACGACTCTTTCGCGGTTGAAACGGTCAATAGCCCTGGAGATTTCTTGCGCGGCTCCTTCACCCTGAACCTTCACCGGTAGCAATTGTAACTCCGCGGCCGGCCAACGCCTGGCTGCAACGGTCTTCATGTCCTGCAGTGCCGCCCCGGTAGGGGAGGTAACGATACCAATGATGCTCGGAAATCGCGGCAGTGACCGTTTTCTGGCCGTTTCAAACATCCCTTCGGCCTGCAGTCGGCTCTTCAACTGCTCAAATGTCTTCTGTAGATCGCCTACGCCTTGCGGGCGCATCAACGTGACAATAAGTTGATATTTGCCCTGTGGCTCATACACTTCCAAAGTACCCAGGGCCTGGACTTTCATGCCGTCGGAGGGACTAAAAATCAGTCGTTGGGCATTTCCCTTCCACATAGCGCACGACAGCTGTGCCGCACTGTCCTTCAGGATGAAATAACAGTGCCCGGAACTATGCCGTTTGAAAGTAGAGAGTTCGCCTTCGATCCAGATTGGTTGGAACGCTGCGGAAATGACGCGCTTAATCTCGCGAGTTATCTCGGCAACAGAATAGACTTTATCGTCCAGTGGCTAGGGTCCGCGACTATTGGAAGTTTACAAAAACGGAAGGGCCTTATCGAAACAAGGCCCGTTCCAGAACATACGCAGCACAACCCGATCGGGTCATGGTTAAAGCAGAAGCGCGTTAGTTAGCGAATCTTCTTCTTGTGCCGGTTCTTGCGCAGGCGCTTCTTGCGCTTATGCGTGGACATCTTATGACGCTTGCGCTTCTTTCCACAGGGCAATTTAATATCTCCTTGCTCATTGGTCCAAGTAAGGACCGGTTAGACAAAATATATCAAGAAATCAAAATTCAGTGGGGAATTTTCTCGGGTGACAATTCGAGCATGCGAGCGCGAAACTCACTGGCAGGGACGAACACAGCGGTCGGTCGGTCGGGCAAGTCCATTTCACGCAAGCCATCCGGAGTGCGCAAATGACGGCCCTTACGAAACACCGGTTTCCAGACTCCGAATCTCCTAAGCTCAACTCTATCGCCAGATGAAAGTGCATCCATGACGATGGCGAGGAAGCCGTCCACGACGGCCGTGACTTCCGGTCTCGGCATGCCCGTGCCTTCTGCGAGCCGATCCACGATTGCTTGTTTGGTCATGGAAGAATCTGAGATTTACCGGACCGATTTGCGCAAGATCTCAAGCCTGAAATTGTACTCGCGCAGGCGGGGGTGGTTATTGCCAGCCAACTACTAATTTCTGGCCTGGATAGATGCGAGATGATTTTTTCAGGCCGTTCCAGCGCATGATACTCTCTGTATTGACTCCATAGGCGCGAGCGATTGCCCACAGGGTATCTCCGGTACGAACACGATGCAACTGTTTGGAGGCCTGAGCATTGGATTTTGCGGGTGCAGGCTTTTTCTCTGCCACTTGCGGAACTTGATCTGTGATCTTGATCCGCAACTTCTGACCCGGCTCAATCTGGTTAGGATTCTTGATGTTGTTCTGTCGGCAGATTTCGTCTACTGAAACACCCACCTGCCCGGCTATGCGGCCGAGAGTCTCTCCACGGTGCACAGTATAGACGATTTCATGCGCTTCCTTCTCGGCGGCGACTGCGGTTGGAATCAATCCGCTGCCACCCGAATTCTCTTGTGCTTCAGCGACACTGGCCGTTGCAGTTGGGACCGGAATAACGACATCTTGGCCAACTTTGAGTTTCTTCCAAGACACTCGTTTGTTGTCAGGATGCCGGGAGATTTCACCAGTGGAAACGCCATATCGCGCGGCGATCTTCTTAAGCGTTTCACCTTTGCGCACGCGGTGAACAGTTGTCGGTTCAATCTCGGTTTTCGGCATAGCCGCGAGCCGCATTTCCCAGTCACTATGCGCGTGCTTAGGCAGACGGACGAGCACGTTAGCGTGCCCAGGAGTTACGTTGCGGCGAAATTCGGGATTCAAGTCCCGCAGTTCAAATGGATCAACGCCGGCGGCTCGAGCGATATGATCCAAGTGGTAGGCGTCATCGATAAATATGCGTTGGCACTCGAAAGGCACTTCCGGCGGCCGCGGCGAAAATCCATAGTTCGTCGGATTCTCGCAAATCGTCCTTGCCGCAAGATAGGTCGGCACATAGTTGCGAGTCTGACGCGGGAGTTTTGTCAGGCGCCAATAGTCAGTCGTGTTACTGCGACGAATTTCTTTGGCCACACGCCCCTCGCCGCAATTGTATGCGGCAAATGCCAGATACCAATCGCCAAATTCATCGTGCAATTTCCTCAAATATCGGCAGGCGGCCCGAGTAGCGGACTCAACGTTCAGTCGTTCGTCATAAGTTGACTCGATGCGAAGTCCGTAAATCCTCCCCGTGCCGGGAATGAACTGCCACACTCCTGCGGCATGAGCATAGGAATAGGCGCGAAGATTCAATCCGGACTCTATCATCGCCAAGTACATGACTTCCTCCGGAACCCCCTCTTCCCGCAATATCGGGCGGAGCCTGGGAAACACGACGGCCGCACGTTCCATCCATCGCTCCATAACTTTCCGGCCCTTGTTCATGAAGAACGAAAGTTGGCCCCCTACCTGCCGGTTAGACACCAATGGCACCGGAGGAAGTGGATCGGGATGAAGCGGAGAAATTTCGGGCCTGGGAGCCGCTCCTGACTTCGACGGTATCGCGGACTCGGTAATCGGGACATCAGTATCGCCGATTTCGGGTGCCGGAGTAGATTCGAGAACAATAGCTGTTCCGGCGGTGGCCGGAAGTGTCTCGACAGACGCGAGGAACTTGTCATAACTTGCAAGAACCTTTCGCTGGAATTCGAGCACCCGTTGTGTTGGTAACTCGATTGAAGCGAGGTCGAGACTTCCTAGCAACTCAAGAGTGGCCTCAAAAAACTCAGAGGCCGCATCATTATCATTCCGCTCCTGCTCGTGCAAAGCCTGTGAGTAGGCCTCGCGGGCTAAGCTCCATTTCTCCCGTTCAGGCAAGTCCATCCGGGTTCGGTCCAGGATGCGCTCTCGGGACGACTTGCGGACGGAGGCCTGGCTACCGGACGATGCGGTAACCGAAGCGCAGCCAGTGCTGATGACGAGGATCGCCAGGGCAATCAGCGCCAAAGAGTAGAGCTTTCGATTCATTTGCTCTGCTGGTTTGGTGTTCCGCTGCTGGGGGTCCGCAACCACCCCGAAACAGAACTTATTCAAGAACTTAGATCTTCATGGACATCACCTGAGACCTTCATAGGCCTATCAAGGTGGAATGTACTTATTTTTCTCCCGACAATCAACTCAAATTGTGTTGAATTGTCAGGTTGGGATGTCGCGGATCCCAACCAGTTACGTGCTTATTCGTTTCCTATTTCCAAAGATGATAGATACGTATAAGATATTGTTAAATATATATTAAAGACTATTCCGCTATGAAGTTGGGAGTCAAGTGCTTGGTGTCCGAGTTTATCGTGTTCGCTTGCAGATGAGCAAGGGAATTGGTATTTTACAGGCTTGTCTAACCTTTGGGGGTCTGTGTGGGTCAGGATGCCTCCATTCAGGACGAAATGGGCGATCGTTTGGCGAAAATTCGTAGCCGAGTTGCTGTCTCCTGCCTGCGCTCTGGACGCGCAGTTGAGGCGGTTACGATTGTTGCCGTTACGAAGAGTCTTCCCCAGGACAGGGTGCGCAAAGCATGTGCCTTAGGTCTCCTGGAAATAGGTGAAAACCGGGTTCAGGAAGTTATTGAAAAATTTGGGGATGAGTCCATCCTTGAACTGTACCCGGAAACGCGTTTGCACCTCATAGGACATTTGCAGTCCAACAAGGTGCGCAAAGCAGCAGCCTATTGCGCAAGCATTGACAGCGTCGACAGCCTTGAATTGGCGGCCAGTCTCAGCCGGGTCAGTGGCGAATTCGGCAAATCCCTCCGGATACTGATAGAAGTGAATAGCTCGGGGGAGACACAGAAGCATGGCATTCATCCCGACAAGACGCTGAAGCTGGTCCACAGTGTGATGAAGCTGCCTCACCTCGTAGTGGCCGGGCTAATGACCGTGGGGCCGCTCACGGATGACGAGAATGCGATCAGAAAAAGTTTTCGCATGATGCGCTTACTTTTTGAAACTGTTGGAGCAGAATTGGAACCTCCACACTGGTCTACGCTTTCAATGGGGATGTCGGGGGATTACGAAATCGCAATCGAAGAGGGAGCCACGGAAATTCGCTTGGGAACCGCTTTGTTCGGAGAAAGAAATTAGCCAATGCCGCTTTCACCGCTTGACGTCTCACGGCACGAATTCAGCAAAGTCATGCGCGGGTATGATCCGAATGAGGTGCGCGCATTCTTGGAGCGCGTGGCCGATGAACTTTCTGAGTTGCAATCGCAGGCCGCGCGGCTGGGAGAATTGACCAAAGGCAGCGAAGCCAAACTGGAAGCGTACCGGAATCTTGAACAGAGTTTGCGGGATTCATTGGTTTCCGCTCAAGAGGGGGCGAAGTATTCGCGTGAACAGATTGAACAGGAACGCGAGCAGATGCTGCGGGAGATTCATCTGGCGGGACAGGAAATCCGCCTGACCGCTGAACGCGATGTGATGAGAGTGCGCGAAGAACTTCGAGAACTGCAATTGCATCGCGATGCCTATGTGAAACGGCTGCGGTTTTTGCTGAAATCGCATGCAGAGCTGCTTGATATGCTGGAAGAGACTAATCCCGAACACCGTCATGGTTGAGATCAAACAGCAGCTTGCGGAGACGCTTGCGGTGCTGAAGCCGCAGTTGAAAGCCATTCCCGAAGTAGGAATCATTCTGGGAACCGGGCTGGGCGGTCTTGCGAAAGAGATTGAAGGCGATCTGGCGATTCCCTATGATAAGATTCCGCATTTTGTTTATTCGACAGTGGAAGGCCATGCGGGAAAACTGCATTTCGGCAAGCTCGGCGGGAAAAACGTCGTGGGCATGCAAGGGCGATTCCATTTTTACGAAGGCTACACGATGAAGCAGATTACTTATCCGGTGCGCGTGATGAAAGCGCTGGGAGTGAAGGTGCTGCTGATCTCGAATGCCTGCGGCTGCATGAATCCGCTATATCGCGCGGGCGATTTGATGATTATTGATGATCATATCAATCTGATTGGCGACAATCCACTGATCGGACCAAACGACGATGAACTGGGACCGCGTTTTCCCGATATGAGCGAACCGTACTCGAAGCGATTGATTGAACTGGCCGAAAAAATCGCGATGGAACACGGCATAAAAGTGCACAGGGGAACTTATGTTGCGGTGAGCGGTCCAAATCTGGAAACGCGCGCGGAGTATAGATTCCTGCGTACGATCGGCGCCGACGTGGTGGGCATGTCCACGGTGCCGGAGATCATTGCGGCCAGACACGCGGGACTCGAATGCTTCGGCATGTCGATCATCACGGATGAAGGTTTTGCCGACTGTCTGAAGGTGGCTTCTTTGCCGCACATTTTAGAGAATGCGGCGAAAGCCGAGCCGAAGATGACGAAGATTATGAAAGGGTTGATTGAGAGGGTGTGACAAAAAGCGCACAACCGTTCGGCGCTACAGATTACATTCTCTTTCATAAATTGCTAAATGCTTTCCCCCGTCCCCAATAAATTGGATTTGCCGAAACTCGATCATGAAATGCTCGAGTTTTGGGAGCGTGCGCGTGTGTTCGAAAAGTCGGTGGAGCGCTCGCCGAGAAACGGGGATTTTGTGTTTTATGACGGGCCGCCGGGAACGAACGGCCTGCCGCATATCGGGCACATGATGCAGAGCGCGCTGAAGGATTTGTGGCCGCGCTACAAGACGATGCAGGGCTATCGCGTGCTGCGCAAGGCGGGATGGGATACGCACGGTCTGCCTATCGAGCTGACGGCGGATAAAGAACTTGGCTTTACGAGCAAGACGCAAATTCAGGAATACGGCGAAGCCAAGTATGTGGACTATTGCCGAAGTACGGTGTTCAGGTTCAAGAAAGAGTGGGAAAATGCGATTAGGAGAATTGGTAGATTCCTTGATTTGCCGGATGCGTATGCAACATACGAAGCGTACTACATCCAGAGTGATTGGTGGACGCTCAGGCAGGCGTGGGATTTGGAACTTCAGGGCGAAGCGCGCGAGAAAGCGCTGAGACTCGGTCAATCGCCGCGTTATCTTTACAAGGATTTTCGCGTGATGGCCTACAGCCCGCGCACGGGGGTGACACTCTCGAATTTCGAAGTCGCACAAGGTTATCAGGATGTGACGGACTTGACGCTGTTCGTGAAGTTTCGTGTGGTGGGCGAACCGAACACGTTTTTGACTGCGTGGACAACGACTCCGTGGACGCTGCTCTCGAATTTGGCAGTCGCAGCCGGGCCGGAGATCGAATATTTCACGGTTGAACTGCTTGAAGATTCGAGTGCGGGCAAGAAGGGCGAGAAACTGATTCTTGCGCATTCGCGTCATCAGGCAATCGAACCGATGCTGGGCAAGCATCACATCGTGGGGCATCGTACCGGAAAGCAGCTCGAAGGCGTAAAATACGAGCCGCTGTTCGATTGGCTGAAGCTGGACGCGGCGAAAGCGCATTCGGTGATCTGCGATGAGTATGTGACCACCGAAGATGGCACCGGCATGGTGCATCTGGCGCCGTATGGCGAGGATGATTTTCGGATACTAAGAAAAAATGAGATTCCGCTGATATTGGCAGTCGACGCAAGTGGGCAAGTCGCAGACTTTGCCAAGCCGTTTGCGGGGCGAGGGTTCCGCGAAGAAGGGCTGGATGTTGATATTCTGAAGAGCCTGCTCGAACGTGGACTGCTGCTGGGCAAAGAAAAGTACACGCACTCGTATCCGTTCGACTATAAGACGGGCACTCCACTGATGTATTTTCCGCGTCCGGCATGGTTCATTCGCGCGACGGCTTTGAAGGATATGATGATTGATGCGAATAAACTAATCGGATGGAAGCCGGATCACATTCGCGAGGGGCGGTTTGGCAATTGGCTGGAGAACGTGCAGGATTGGAATGTGACTCGCGAGCGCTATTGGGGGAGTCCGCTGCCAGTGTGGCAGACTGAAGATGGCAGCGAGTCGGTGTGTGTGGCGAGTTTAGCTGAGCTTCATGCGTTAGCCGCTGCTGCCGGAAAACCTATCGCCGATAGTTTCGATCCGCATAAGCCCAGGATTGATGGGATTGTCTTGCGGTCGCCGTCAGGTAAAGAAATGAGGCGCGAAAACTTCGTTCTGGACAGTTGGTTCAATGCCGGGATCATGCCTTGGGGACAGTGGGGGTATCCGGCGGAGCCAAATTCGGACAAGTTGTTTCAGGCGCAGTATCCTGCGGATTTCATTTGCGAAGGCCAGGACCAAACTCGGGGCTGGTTTTACACGCTGCTGGCGTGTTCGTGTTTGGTTGCGAAGTCATTTCAGCAGAAAGCAACGACACCTGAGCAGAAGAAATTTTGGAACAATCCGGGCAATTGGTCGTCGTATAGAAATGTAATCTGTACGGAGCTGGTGCTGGATTCCAAAGGTGTTAAGATGTCGAAATCGCTCGGCAACACCGTGGATCCAATGGCTTTGTTTGACAAGTTCGGGGCAGATGCGGTGCGCTGGATGTTTTTCAAGAGCGATCCATGGACGGCCATCCGCTTTGGCGAGACGGAAATCAGCGACGTGATGCGCTCGATGATTCTGCCACTTTGGAATTCCTATTCGTTTTTCGTGACCTATGCGCTAATTGACGGATGGAAGCCGGGTGCGAGAAATGTTGAAACAAGCGTTGCAAGCAACGCGCTAATGGATCGTTGGATCGTCTCGGAGTATAACCACCTTGTCGAAAAAGTGACGCGGTCACTCGATGACTACGATGTGGCTCCAGCAGCGAGTGCGGTGACGAGATTTCTGGATTCACTTACAAATTGGTATATTCGGCGATCACGAAGACGATTCTGGAAGTCAGAAAGTGATTCCGACAAACTGGCAGCCTACTCAACTTTGTACTCAGTACTGACTGGTGTTACAAGGCTCCTGGCGCCATTCGTGCCGTTCTTGAGTGAACACATCTATCAGAATTTGGTCCGGAGTTTTGACTCCATTGCACCGGAAAGTGTGCATTTGAGCGAATTCCCCAGCAGTGACCCATCCAAGCGAGAGGTTGAGCTGGAACGACACATGGAGCACGTGATGACTGCAGTAACCCTTGGTCGAGCCCTCAGGCAAGAGCGAAACCTAAAGGTGCGCCAGCCACTGAGTGAAATGCTATGGGTCGTACCCGACCAGGATAAAGAGGAGGATCTGGCCCCGTTTTTGCAAACCATTGCCGACGAATTGAATGTGAAATTGGTAACATTGCATCACGATGACACGGATTTAGTTCATCGATCGGCTGCGGCGAACTTTAAGGTGCTGGGCAAAAAAGTTGGCAGCCGGATGAAAGAAGTCGCGGAGTTTATCTCGAAATTAGATGACGCACCTACGCGAGAACTGGAGCGCGGCGGCACCGTGATG
>CAZVXJ010000084.1:0-10693 GCA_964631675.1 uncultured Alphaproteobacteria bacterium | reverse complement strand
GTCAAGCCGCCGGCTCAAATGTTCGAAGTCGGCTGCCGCGCTGTCGGCCAGGCTGTCTGCCTCGAGTAGCTTACGCAGACCGTCAATCTCCTTCTTCCCGTCCACATCGTAACTGAAGTCGCGTTTTTCCAGCCACGCGTGAAACTCCTCCAATGCCGCATCGTCCAGCTTCTCCGTGGTCAGTGTGGGATGATTTGTGCGATAGTCATTGGCAAAGTCAAAGAAGGCTCCCTGCCGCCACAGTTCCGTTCCCATCGGCCCGGGCTTTGGAGTGGGCACAACAATATCCGGATCAATGCCACCGCCGCTCTCAACCGGCCGCCCGTTTCTCGTCGTAAAGCCCGAAGTCCTTTTCTCGCTGGCAGGCATCACCACAACGCTGTCCTGATCATGAAAATAATCCACGGCCTGGATCAAACGCCCGGACGGAGTATAATACTTAGCGGTGGTCAGCTTTAGAGCCTCGCCTGTCTCGAACGCAATCACAGACTGAACGAGACCTTTTCCAAAAGTAGTCTCTCCGATCAACACTCCGCGATCCAAGTCCTGCACCGCACCGGCGACAATCTCCGACGCCGATGCCGAACCTCCGTCGACAAGAACTGCAATCGGAATTTCGCCGGCAATCGGGTCATTCACCATCTTAAAAACCTGTGTCGACTCCGACCCGCGTCCGCGAACTACCAGAACCTCCTCACCCTTCTTACAAAACCGCTGCAGCACACCGATTGCCGAGCTAAGGAGCCCTCCCGGGTTACCACGCAAGTCCAGAATCAGCGCATCTAATCCATCACTTTTCAATTCTGACATCGCCTCATCGAGCTCATCGGGTGCGCGGCGTGAAAAATGGGAGAGTTTTACGTAACCGATTCCGGGTTTCACAAAACCCGAATAGGGAACGTCCTTGATGTCAATCTCCCTCCGAGTGATAACGAAGTCAATCAGTTCAGAGGAGCCGCTTCGTTCCACGGACAAAGTGATCGTTGATCCCGGATCGCCGCGCAGGACTTTCGCCGCGTCATTAGTTGAGAATCCTGCTGTGGATTTTCCGTCAATCTGCACGATGCGGTCCCCGTTGCGAATACCAACCCGCTGTGCCGGGGAATCATCCATCGCGGAAATGACGGTCAGTACTTTGTCCTTTCCGCGCACTCCGATTTCAAGCCCCACGCCTCCGTACTTTCCGGAGGTAATGACATCGAGCTCGTCTGTCTCATCCTCGGCAATGAAAACTGTATAAGGATCGAGAGTTGACAACATGCCTTCGATTCCCGCGCGGATGAACTGATCCGGATCGATCGTATCCACATACTTCATGCTGATCTCGCGGTAAACATCGCCAAATAGGCCGATGTTATGCCGGATCTGTTCATAAAGGGAATCCTGCGGCGATGGACGGGCCGCGAGTGTAGAAGTTGCGGTAGCAAGGCAGATCACAGCAAGCAATACGGTTCTGGTCAGCATGTCACCCTCGATAGTCTCAATATCATTTCAGCACGACCAATTTCTGTGTCGCGACAAATCCGTTGGCGGAGAGTTTGCAAAAGTACAGTCCAGATGTAAGCGATCGCGCATCAAAAGAGGTTGTATAGATTCCCGGTTCATGGCGGCCATGGACCAGTACCGAAATCTGCCGTCCCAGGAGATCATAGACGGCGAGGCTAACTTCGTTTGCCATCGGTACTGCATATCGGATCTCGGCTCGGGCATTGAAGGGGTTTGGATAGACCGATTCAAGTGCGAATGCCTGCGGCACGTTCCGAATTTCCGCATCGGCCGAAACAGGTAGAACGAATAAGAAGTAACGCGTCGAAATACTGTGCACAGAAACTTGCGGAAACCGTGAATCTGCCTTTACATACCAGGCAATGACAGTCGAGTCTTGAAAACCAAGAACAAGCAAATCGACTAAAGCACAGGTGTCCGTTCCCACTGAAATGGGCGTGGTAAGCGATTCCGTCTGGAAATAAAGTTGATAGTTCACTTCATCACCCGCGTCGGGATCGAACGAACTCTGCCAGCAAAACTGAGCAGGCAGCGAGCGAATCGTGTCATTGTCCGCGGGACTCAGCAGATCGAAGGGTTCGTTCGGCGAGAACTGGAAAAAATAAGGGAAGGCACCGATGTCCGTAATCGTGCCATCAGGATCGGGTGGTCTTTCCGGATCTCCGGCGTGAACGCAAGGTGATGTCTCCAGTAAGTGAAAGTCACCCTGCCCTGCGTTGACCAAAGCTGGATCTATGGAGATATTCTGGTAGACGTCACAGGAATCTTCATTAATATTAATTTCAGAATTGAGACCCAATCCATCGGGTGCCGTTCCGATGATCTCATAATTACCCGAAGAGTTACCGTAAGAATTGGAATAGGATATGCTCGCAAGTGCCGAATTGCCTGATACAAGGCATCCGCTTCCGACGGATGACGCTACGACGGTACTGTTCACGTAAGGCGCAGCATTGTGAATTCCGATACCCGCACCGGACGGCGCGGAATTCTCCACGATCGTACAGTTGAAAATCGCAGGTTCGGAACTTTCGCACATTACTCCTCCCCCGATCCCGGCGCTGTTCTGCCAAATTACGCAATGGTCAAGCCATGCCGCATAAAATGGACAGGAGATACCTCCGCCGTAGGAGGCTACATTGCCGCGAATCCAGCAGCGATTTAACCGAATGAGGGAACGAAGATAGCCGCCGCCGCCGCCCTGCTCTGCCGTGTTGTTTTGAATCATGCAATCATTCAGAGTACCGCCGGGCCCGCGCGAGAAAATGCCGCCTCCGAACAGCGCGACGTTGTCTGATATGATGCACTCATTCATCACAAGATTGGCACTGTCGGCAAAAACGCCGCCGCCGCCGTAGGTACTGCTATTGTTCGAAATCAAACATCGATTAAACTGCGGCGTGGAGTGGGCCACCGCGATGCCACCGCCATAACGGAATGGCTCGTCAATCGCGCTATTCGAGTAGATCCAGCAGTCATTGATCTGTGGTGCCGCGCCATCGAAACACGCGATACCGGCACCGCGATACGTGGCGAAATTGTGCTGAATCAAGCAATGCGAGATGCGTGGAGAAGATCTGCTGATATAAATGCCGCCGCAGCCTGATGGTCGTTCATAATTCTCTCCGCGAACATGCTCAACGATGCAATAGTCCATATTGCCCCGAGCCAGGCTGTCCAGAAACCGAATTCCCTTCCATCCACCAACTTGCTGTTCATAAAACCGTGTGAAGCGGATTGAATCAGCGTCAACACCATTCGCATGCAGCGTCCCGCGTATCGTGAAACTGTACTTTCCGGCAAACTTCAGCGTTGTGCCGGGCACAATCGTCAAAGAGTCTCCTGCCTCGACAGAGATGTCACACCCTACGATAACGTCACCGGGGCCAAGAATGCCGCTCAGTGATCCGCACGCATACTGGAATGGGGAACCCAGCACGCTTTCATAGGCGCCGATATCGGGTTGTGTGAACACAGGGGCTGGACGAACCGCACCGGAAATGTCATTTTCCACTTCGCCGCCTTCAGCTCCCGATATGCATGGGCTCTGGCTGCCGAGATGAAAATCGCCTCCGGCCGGATTCACAAGCTCCGGATTGAGAAAGAGATTGCGGAATTGGTCGCACGGGTCGCCATTGAAGTTCACGGTATCAACGACCGCCACACCTGAAGGAACAGTGCCGCTGAAGTCGCCTCCGCCATTCAGCGCAAAACAATTGTGAGCTAACTCGGCAGATGCGCTCCCTTGAAAATGAACTGCCGCACAACTCTCGGCACGGGTAAAAATTGAACTTGAGATACGTGGTGTGGAGGATTGAACAAAAAGTGCGCTGCCCGACACTGCGATATTGTCGGCCGCCGTGCAGTAGTTGAACTCGGCGGTTGAACTGTCGCTCAGATACACTCCGCCACCGAAGTGAGTGGCCGAGTTCTCATGCAAGACAAGATTCATGACCGGTCGATGCAGGCGGCTCAGCCACAGTGCTCCACCATCAACGGATGCCGAGTTGGAAACAAACAGACTGCGCTCAAGCGAAGGACCGGCGTCGTTTGATGCGATTGCGCCACCGTTTTGAGCGGAGTTGTCTTCGAATCGGCAGCTTGAAACAACTGGTTGAGACTGCGTGTGCGTGCAGAACAACCCGCCGCCAAAAGTCACCGCAAAATTGTTTTCGAACTCACAATTCGTGATGATAGGAGAGGAGCCATTTCTTGCGTGCAGCCCTCCGCCTTCCAGATTGGTCGAATTGGAGATGAAAGCGCAGCCGGTGAGAATCGGGGCTGAGTTGCGGCAGAACATTCCTCCGCCTCCACTCACAGCAAAGTTGCCGCTGAAAGTGCAGCTATCCAGGACCGGCCGCGCATTGTCGCGACAATAGACTCCGCCACCCTGGATGGTTGCATAGTTGTTGCGGACCGAGCAATGACGAATAAGCGGGCGCGAGGTCTGGCATTCGATCCCGCCACCATAACGATCATCGCCTGCTCCCTGGGCGCGTCCAAATTCAATCACGCAATACTCGAGTGCCGCCGTGGTATCGCAATTCAGGAAACGAATGCCTTTCCATTTCAGCGGATTAGCCAGTGTATCCGTCGTGAAATACACCGAGTCGCCCGGAACTCCGGCCGCGAGGATGTCGCCGAGCACAATCAGCTTGTGTGATCCTGTGAACACCACGCGCACACCGTGTTCGATGTAGAGAGAAGTACCGTCTGAAACCGTAACATCACCGCGAATTATGTACGGGCTTCCGGGCAACAGCCAATCCCCTGCAACTGCACCTGAATCCACAAAAGTCGAGTCCGCTTTCACTACGCCAACCGGCCACAGCAACGCCAGGGCGAAAATCAGGGGCACCCAGAATGCGACTACAAAGTTTTTGACTTCCCGTTTGAACATTGCCGTCACAAAAGCCTTTTTACAGTAATTTCTCGATGGTACGTTTTACTTCCCGAAATACCGTTGCTTCATCTGCGCTTGCATCAATTCGTTTCAGCCGCGAAGAATCGCTTTCGCATAATTTGAGGTAAGTAGACCGGACTCTCTCAAAAAAATCGCGTGAGTTTTGCTCGAGCCGGTCGGGAGAAGAACTTGCAAGACGCAAACGCGACATTTCCCATTCCACATCCAGATAGATGGTCAAGTCAGGACTCAAGTGGTCCGTTACAAATGGATGTATCGCCTGAATCGCATCGATATCCAACTCCCGTCCGCCGCCCTGATAGGCAGTGGATGAATCGAAATAACGATCCAGAATCATCACGGCGCGCGATTTTCTTAGATGCGGCTTGATGACTTCCTCTACGAGCTGAGCGCGCGATGCTGAGTAAAGCAAGAACTCACTGCGTGAGTTCATGGTGGTCCACTTGTGATCGAGCAAGATGTCGCGAATCGCCTCCCCCAATTCCGTTCCGCCCGGCTCACGCCGAACCAGCACATCGTAGTCCAGTTGTTGCAACCACGCTTCAGTACGGACAATCTGAGTGGATTTTCCGGCGCCGTCAATGCCTTCGAACGAAACAAACAGACTCACTCGCCCTGAAGCTCCTGGTCGAATACCACGCGAAATATGGCGGGCCAGAGTTTTCCCGTCAGATAGAAATCACCGGATACCGAGTCGAATGCAATGCCATTCAGCGGGAATTGCATCGGATCCAGGCCGACTTCTGCGCGCAATTCCTGGCAATCCAACACCGCCGTGACCTGACCACCCACTGGGTCAATCTCGAAGACATGGTCGGCGCCGAGCATGTTTGCATATACCTTGCCCCGAGCGAATTCCAATTCGTTTATGTTTGGAATCCGGGCACTGCCGAGTGTGACGGTCAGATTGCGAGTGCGCGTAAAATCCGACGTCGAGCGAAACTGCAATGTCGGGCTGCCATCGCTCATGATAAACTGCTCACCGTCTGTCGTGATTCCCCATCCTTCTGTATCATAGGCCCAGAGGTCTGTGCGTTCAAGGCTGCCCAGTTCATACAGAAACGCCGTGTGCTCTTGCCAGGTCAGTTGAATGATCCGGTTTTTCCAGATTGCAATGCCTTCAGCGAAGAATCCGGCGGGAACGCTGGCGATGTCTTCAACCTCGCCAGTTGCCGGACTGAGCTTCTTGAGCGAGGACTTGCCGTACAGACCAGTGCTCTCATAAAGGGATCCATTGTGAAACAACAACCCCTGAGTAAAACTTGACGTGTCGTGAGGTATGGCATCGACGATGCGAGCCACACGTACAACGATACCCGAAGATCGCGCGATCAGATTCAAGTCGACGCTCGCGGCCCGCACAACATGCAGCGAACTCGCCAGCAATCCCATCATGATGAGTATGGCCTTCAAACCCGCACTCCCTGACTTGTGGACGTGTTCGCATCTCCAGAGGCATTTGCTGCTTCTGATTGCCGAACCAACAGGAAAATGCCGGCTGCGATCAGGCAGAGTGAAATGGACTGTGAGAAAGTAAACCTGAACGACTCGCCCTGCCAAAGCACCATGCTGTCTTCGTACCAGCGAAGCGTCTCAACAAGAAATCTTCCCGCACCGTTCAGCACGAGAAACCAGCCGGTGATTTTGCCAAGCTTGGACGGCTTGCGATCGAGCAAAAGCAATAAACTGAACACCGAGAGCATGTACAGGGTTTCATAGAGCTGCGTCGGATGAATTCCTATGTGAGGAAACACTCCTCCGGCCACACAATCGGCAGGAAAATGTACTGCCCAAGGCAATTCGGTTGGCAATCCGAAACAGCAGCCGTTAAAGAAGCAGCCAATTCGTCCAATGGCGATTCCCAAAGCAAGTGACGGCACAAATATATCCGTCACTTTCAGAAAAGCCACACCGCGTCTTCGGGCAACCACATAGGCCGTCGCAAATCCCGCGATGACCCCGCCCAAAAGTACCAGACCCGCTATACCGATCTTGCCTGAATGTTGAATTGGTGAAATTGCGTCCAGCGGATACTCGCTGAATTCTTCAACGTGTGTCGCCACATAGGTGGCCCGGGCTCCGAGAAGCGAGAAGATCAGGATCAGTACAGACAAATCCAGTGCAAACTTCGGGTCAACGCCATGCTGTCGGCAGCGCTTCATGGCCACCCAAATTCCCAGCCCAAAAGCGGCGGCCATGGAAAGGCCGTAGCTGTGCAGTGAAAATGGGCCAATCTCAAAAAGTACAGGATGCAAGCAGTAGGATACGCAATCTGGCCACTATGCTGAGGCGTTGCCGCTCAGGGTCTGGCCGTGTAGAGTGAGCTAAAGCAATAATATACGAGTAATTCGCGGCTGTATCAAGGGCCTAAGGCCGAGTGGTACACCAGCAGGGATAATACACGGTTCCCCTATCCACACAGATCTAGCGTGCGGATCAAACGGTTCATAGATTCATACTCTCAATCGATGCCCTGGTTGGAATTTGCGATAACTGTGTCAATTTGATTATGAGGTTGAATTTATGTATTTTTAGTCACAATCAACCCGTTCTGGAGGAACCCAATGCCCAGCCTCTGCAAGAAAGTCGTCATTGTGTTGGCCATGCTCATTGTTGTGGGTCAGATCCAAGCGTTCAGCCTCTCCGGCGACCTGCTGGAAGGGGATATTGGCTTCTTTCTGAGCTATTGCTATGCTGTGCCCACTACGTTCGACACATTTTACATTGCTATAGCAAATCCATTCAATTTGCAGTATTCATTCGCGAATCTTGACAGCGGCGGATACCTGCTTTTTGCCTATCAAGACTTGAACACAAGCCTCTTGCCCGATCTGGATGAGCCGCGGGGATTTTATGGTGAAAACGGAATTCCCGCACTGTTCGCTCTGCAATCCGATACCGAAGACGTAAATATCACGCTGATGGAGCCCAACACCGGCGGATTTTCCGGGACTGTGACCTACGCTGGCACTGAAACCGGCGCCACATACGTAGCGGCTTTTCGCACTCCTACGTTTTCAGACACCATCAGCGGTATCGGCCTGCTGCTCACTGATACGGGAAACGGAGCCTACACTGCCTTCGTGGACAGTTTTGGCGTCTACTACGCATACGCCTTCATGGACCTCAATACCAACTTTGTGCCCGATGCAAACGAACCGTACGGTGTTTACGGCGGCGCGACCCCTGATCCAATTGAAATCGAGCCGACGGACTTCCCCACTGAAATTGATATTACTATGGAAGTGATCAACTCGGCGGATCGCCGGCGCGCCCAACTTCCGTCTTACATTTCCATCGGAGAACTCTATCCAAATCCCTTCAACAATCAGACGGTAATGCCATTTACCCTGGCTCTTCCCGCCGATATAACGGTCCATATTTACGATGTGATGGGCAGAGCGGTGGGAGAGATTGCCCGGGGCCGATTTGCCGCCGGAAGTCATTCCATCCCGATCGGGGCGCAAGGCCTTGCAACCGGTTTATACTATGTCGAACTGCGCGTTGATGGCGTCGCTGCGACCAGGCGAATGGTCGTGATAAAGTAGACGAGCCTTGATTCAGTTCGGCGACCTCAAAATTCGTGCCCGAGATTCAAGTAAATCGCTGTCTGTCCCGCCCCCAACTGATTCTTGAGCAGCTCTCCCGCGGTGATTTTCATTGGGCCCAGAAACGTGGCGAGTCCGAAGGACGCGCCGATTCCGTGCATGAAACTCTCTGACGGTGGAGTGGTCAATGACCGCGACGTTACTCCGCCCACGGTGTAGACCCCGGAGATGAACGCATCGGCGAGCCACCGCGAAAGCAGGTCATACCGAACCTCGCCGAGAAACGCCATCTTGCTGTTTCCGAAGAACTCGTTTTCGTGGAGTCCGATCAGACTCTCCGGTCCTCCCAACGGATACTGTCCCCACAACGGCAGAATGCGATCGTTCCATGCATAATCTCCCTGCACCCGGATAATCGTGCGCTTTACAAGCGGAAGATAGGCGGCCGCAAATATTTCTGCGTGATTGAAATTTCCCTCTCGACTGCCGATGGGTGTTCCATAGTCATATCTTGCCCTCCACTCCAGGCCGCTGTTAGGAAATTGTGCGCGGTTTTTCGTGTCGATTCGTGTGCGCAGCCCGAGTTTCCATAGGTGCGCCGTCGGATCTTTTTCCACGCCGCCTGCCTTGATGCTCTCGTATCGTGCCGCGTAGGCCAATTGTCCCCACCTTCGAAAGGCACGCCCTACCACAAGATCGGCATAACTCTCCTCGAAGAAGTAAAACCGGGTCGGCTCATGTCTGGGGTCATAAGAATTGTTCTCTTCGCGATTCCAGCCAGCGCGGAACTCCGTGGTCAGGTAGCTGCCGGTAATTCGGTCATAGGGCAGTCGGACCGGCAAATGGTCGAAATTAAGCGAACCATAAACGTCTTCGTCAAGTTCGCCGTATTTCGCAAACAGGCGAAGCCGTGCGCCGAGATAGAACAGATTATTGTGCGCAAACTCGAGGAAGCCGCGGCCCTTGCGCTCGCTGGAATACCCCGCACCGACGCGCAATTGCGGTGACGGAGGCTCAGTTGCCCTGAGAACTAGCCGGCTGCCGTTATCTCCGGGAAAAACCGCCAGGTTCACGGATTCAAAGAGAGTACTTCCATAGGCCTGAGCAAGTGCGCGTTTCGCAGCCCGTATGGTAAGCAGGTCGCCCTCCCGGATAGGGAATTCTCGCTTCAACATTCTGGCTCGCTGATCCGAGAGACCGCGCACTTCGATGCTCTCTACTTGACCTTCGTCCCAGTCGGCGGTGAGGATGTTGTCCCTGTGTTCAATCGTTTTGACATGTGCCAGCGTGTATCCGCGATCCACGAGCATCTTTCGTACCAGCGAAAACTTCGCCTTACCATCTTTCCCCGTGGGAACCACGGCGATCTGGCTGTCCGACAATGCGCTTAGACCGGTCATTCGAATATCCACCGGTGTGGAATCTCGAGCAGACAACTGTTCAAGCAGTGTTCTGGGTATGCAGTTCACGTTCTCATGTTTTGACGAAGAATTCTGCCCGTTGCCCAGCAGAGCGCGGATCTTTTCGATGTCCCTTTTGGCGGCTGTATAGCCCGAGTCGATGAGTGCTTGCACCCCGGAAAAATCCGTAGAGATTGCATTTCCGAGATTGGGAGAGATCAAGGCATCCGCGCTATGTTCAGATATCGAGTCCTGATCAACCCGCATGATGGTCGATACTCGATCAACAAGTTCCCAGGGCTGGACAATAGCTGCCGCAGGGATGATCGGTGTCATCGTATTCACTGCCACAACGCGGGTCGCGCCTTCTGCGCGGGCGCATTCAACAGGCAGATTTTCTTTCAGACCGCCGTCCGCAAGCAATAAGCTGTCCAGCGTATAGGGCTTGATCAAGAGTGGAGCGGAGATGGATGCGCGCATGGCCTCCGCAAGATCGCCCGAGCGGAACACGATGGCGTGGCCCGTCTTTAGATCGGTCGCGAGTGCACGAAAGGGAATCTTCAAGTCGTCGAAGTCATTCCAAGCGTGGAAGGGTGCGCGCTGAGTCAGGTCAAATAGCAGATCCGAAAGCCGCTGGCCGCGGGAAATTGCCGCAGGAACTTCAGGAGACCATCCACGAAAGCCGAGCGCGATGAGATGGCGCGCGTGAGTGTCCTTTTGACTGAGAAACAGGTTTCGACGGGCCGGTTGATCGAGGAATAAGCTCGACCAGTCGGTTGAACGTGCAAACTCTTCAAGTTCGGCCGCCGAATACC
>CAZVXJ010000083.1:0-10740 GCA_964631675.1 uncultured Alphaproteobacteria bacterium | reverse complement strand
ATGAGGCTCTGCGCAGCAGATCGAGGTAGGCCTCTGCCTCAGAGAGTCTTCGTTCTTGCTTCCAGAGCTTGGATTGAAAGAACTTACGCGGAACTTTAATAAAACCAGCATTCATCTTGTTTTCTCCGTACTTACAGAACGATATTGGAAACATTTGGCACAAATATAGCATATAAACAGCACAAAGTCAAGATAAAATTTGTACATTTGCGTAAGTGCAGTATCCCTGCCAAGCTAGACTTCAACTCCCCCCGCGTGCGGGGGGGCGGGGGGGTCTTCACGCAGTGACACGTGCCCGGAACACACTGCGTACGATGCTCTGCCATTGCGGGTCTGGAGACCCACAACGGCAAACAATCGTGGAATATCTTCCGATCACGCGCACAAAAAAGCCCGCTGGGAACAGCGGACTTTCAAGAACAAGAATACATCACCGGCTCACTGTGAGCAGCAGCCGGGCGGGCACGGGCATGCCGCAGTAGGCGGACAGTCCACGAGTCCCATCGACGGGGCAAACACGGCCATCCACAGGGTCAGTGCGGCAGCAATTACAAGAATACGTGACTTCATGAGAACTCCTTGTTGAAACTTTAAACCAATATAGCTTCCGGGTGACGGATTGTCAAGCCTACCGCATGGGTTTTTGCATCGCCGTTATGAGTCTCGTTTTTGGTTCGCCGTTGTGGGTCTCCAGACCCGCAATGGCGACTATCGCCCTCTCCCCATGCATTGCGTCACTACCTCCAGCACTCCTCTCTGGGTGGTGAATTTGGTGCAGGTGGGGTCACTTCAGGTTCTCATTTGAAGATATTTACTATACTAGGATTAATGGCCCGTCAACGGTAAGTCACACTTTGCATTCGATGAGAGGTTTGCATTTCTGTCCTATAAGTATTATATTTTGCCTGATTCATCTAAGCTATTGAATCTATATGGCTTGGTAGGTCATTATTATTTTCAGTACGAAACAATTGTCGACATTCATTGATATTCCCAGCAGTCAGACATTATCAGTCCTGCAGGAGCACTTGAGAAAGGACCAACGAATGAAACGCATGAAAATTTTTGTTTGCTGCCTGGCCTTCCTGATCGTATCCGGAGCTGCAATCGCGCAGCCGGATACTTGCCGGATTGATCCGGGTGATTTCTGTTCGTACACACAAGGTGGATGGGGCAACACGTGTAATGGTGGAAATCCCGGATGTATCCGTGATGCGAACTTTGCCACGGTATTCCCGGCTGGATTGGTCGTAGGCGGCCCCGGCTTCACCGCCACGTTTACGAGCGCGGCAGCCATTGAAGCCTACCTGCCCAATGGCGGCCCTTCGGGTTCGTTTACTCAGAACTATGTGAATCCCGGATCCACTTCCGCCGGAAACCTGGCCGCTCAAACGGTCGCGCTTACGCTGAGCGTCGGCTTCGGCAACGCGGGCGTACTGCCGGATTTTGACTGGCTGGTTGTTGAAGCGGGTCCCTATGCCGGAATGACCGTGGCGCAGGTGTTGACTCTGGCCAATGCGGTGCTCGGCGGCAATCTGGGTGGCTTGCCGGCTGGCGAAAGCCCCGGCACGTTTAATCAATTGGTGACTTCGCTGAACGAAAATTTTGATAATTGCAATTCTAACGACGACATTCTGATCAAGCCGGGTTGTGAGCCCACGCAGGATTGCCCGGAAAATCCATGTATCTTTGTGGCAATCGAAGACCGCTTCTGTCTGCAGTTCTGCGGTCGTCCGATTTGCGTTTACTGGTGCTGCCCGCTGCCCGGTCAGCCGGTGTTTTCAGTTTCTCCCGGCTGCAATACCCGCGTGGACGGCTGCAACATCAACTGCAGTCCGAACACCGGCGAAGTGACTTGGGAAGCTTTTCCGGTTGGTCTGCCAGCCGAGTGCCCCGCTCCGGGACAGGTTTGGCAGGCGATTTTCACAGCCACTGAAGTCGGCTGCGTGTGTGTGACGTTTGAGCGTCAGCTTGCCGCAGAGCTTCTCGGCTTCACGGCTGTCGGCGGCAACGGACAGGTGAATCTGGACTGGTCCACGGCGTCCGAGAACAACAACGATCACTTTGAACTCTTGCGTGACGGCATCGTCATCGCCAATGTGGAAGGCGCATACTCGTCGGCGACGCGTTCTGACTATCACTTTGTGGATCGCGACCTGGAAAACGGCCGTGAATATTCCTACTCGCTGGTGGCGGTGAGCACGTCGGGCGACCGCGACCATTTGGGTTCGACCAACGCGACGCCGAGCTCGTCGAATCATGTGGTCACCGATTTCGCGCTGTATCAGAACTTCCCGAATCCATTCAATCCCTCTACCATGATCGGGTTTGATCTGGTGGAGACCGCTTCGGTACGTCTGACCGTTTCCGACCCGCTGGGCCGCGTCGTGGCCACGCTGGTGGACGGAGAGATGGCGGCAGGTTCACACAGTGTCGCTTTTAATGCGGGCGACCTGCCTTCGGGTGTTTATTTGTACTCGCTGCAGGCTGGAAGCTTCAGCGACACCAAGAAGCTGCTCCTGCTGAAGTAGTCTGCCTCAATTCTCCAATGAAAAGCCGCCCCGACAACCGGGGCGGTTTTTTTTGCTCGCCGTTGTGGGTCTCCAGACCCGCAATGGCGACTTCCTCAGTTTGTGCACGCAGTGCGGCACTACCTTCCCGCGTTTCCCTCTACTTCAACCCCCCCGCGTGCGGGGGGCGGGGGGGGGCGCCGAGGCACGTGTCCTCACGTGCCCGGAACACACTGTGTGTGATTCACTGCCATTGCGGGTCTGGAGACCCCGAGCGGCGAAGCAATGGCGACTATCTCGGTTTGCGCACGCAGTGCGGCACTACCAGGATTCCGCAGTCACGCGATAAAACTTCATCGCCGAATCCGCCGGAATGAGCAAGGTCGTTTCCGCCGTGCTGCCAAGCAGCTGCGGTGCACTGAAATTCGCATCATTGCTCGCGTAAACATGATATTGGCTGACACACGGTTCGCCTTGCCAGCGCAAACGGATTTGCCCCGTACTTTGAATGGCGGTTAATTTCAGCGGCGAAGAAACAATGTAATCGCCGAGCAGTTCCGAAAATCTGCCGCAGCTCTCATCGTACTCCGTCCGCCAAATCTCTACGGCTTCCTGCAGCGTCACGAAGCGAATCAAATTCAAATCCACATAGGGCTGAAGCTCCAGAAACCGCCCTTGCACGCTGTCAATGTACGATGGATTGAGCAGATACTGTGTTTGTCCGAATGTGAGCGTGAGCGTGTGAATCGTGTTTGGATCGAGCGCACCGGCTTGCGCGAAGTTGAGCAATTCCTGCAACCCTTCGAAGTCCGACTCATACCGCCCCACCTGCATAATCTCCTGTGCCGGATCGTGACGCAGAAACTCCTGATTGCTCGCGGGTTTCCAAATACCGGAGATGTGAATCGTATCCTCGTTCACATGATTGGCCGTGCCGCCGCCCCAGCCGATTTCCGCCTTCCACTGATAGGGCGGATAATGAATCGCTGTCAGTGTGTCGCGAAAATACTCGACCAGTGAATTTTCCGGCGGCAGCACAATCATGCCGCCGACAACTTTCGAAGTTGGAACGCCGGTTTGCTCAATCAAATAGGCAACGTCGGCATAATTGTAAAGCGATTCGTGCGCATGCGGGTCAATCGAGAAACCCAGATCCTCATACATCCAGCGAATCACATTCTTGTTGTTCGTCTCCGGCGTTCCCGTGTCATAGAGGTCCACCGCCTGCAGAAAGTTCCAATCCGACTGATAGTTGTATTTCACGATTCCGCCGAAGAGTCCCGCAATCATATTGGCAAATTCCACCAATGCGGCGCGGTGATTGTTGTAAATCGTCGGGTTCGATGCAAAATTGGGATTGCCCGGCGGCTCTTCGTTGTGCGAAACGACGGACACATAAATCGGCGGCGCATCCGGATTCAGCCCGCCGCCGCCCGCAGGATTTCCGATAATCACCCGCGACCCCGCACCGGCCACCAGCACTTGCGGAATCGTCAGCAGCCCGAACGCGTCGGCGGTGACCGTGCCGCTTTGGATCACGGTGTTGTCGGGCAGCCGCTCCACGCGCCAGTCATACTGCGTACTATCTTGCACAGTGAACGCCTGCAATCTACGCGGCGTGACGTCCAAATAAATCGTCTCCGGTGCGGACACGACTCCCCAGGCCGACTGCAAATTGTTGCGCGTCAAGTTCACCTGCCAAGAACTGTCATCTTCCAGCACCGACGCGAAGTTCAGATAGGCATTGATGGCGCCGATGGAGTCGCCATCGGTCATGTTGCCGTCGCCGGGATCGTCGTTCGCGCTGCAGCTCGAAAACGCGGGGAAGGATTGATCCCGCCGGAACTGATAGAGCCACGCGCCCGTCTGCTGCTCTGGTGTCCAGGCCGGAGCACCGCCGCTCTGACCGTGGCCGCGCTGATCAAAGAAAAATACTGCGTATTGCCTTGCAGTGTCGAAGTCCTGATAGGTGTGAATTTTTTCTCCCCAACCCACCACCACATCCTGTTTGCCGTTAAAGAACATCATCGGCGGCAGGTCATCGGCCGTGCGCAGCTTGGCCACGGTTCCCGCATTGAGCCAATCGTAGGTATCATAGCCGTTGGATGCGGGCAAATCCGCCGCTACCGTTCCCCACAATCGGTCCGCCACCCTGCGCTCCGGCATGCCCGGATTAAATGCGTTCATCGGATTCGGATCTGTCGTGAAGGAGTAATCAAACTTCGGCACCGTTCCGAAAATCGCCGCGATGCGCTCAGGGTGCCGCAGCGAATAAAACAGCGAACCAATCGCGCCCATCGAACCACCGTGCATATACACGCGGTTGGAGTCTATTGGTAAAGTTGCCAGCGCCCACTCCAGCGTCCAGTCCATGCGCCGCAGCGTGTAATCCACCACCAATCCCGTGTCCGGCGCGGGGTTCAGTGTACCGTCATTGCGCACAAGATTGCGGTGATAGCCGAACCAGTGCGTGTTTCGGCTGGTGTCGGCAATCTCATCATCCAGCGCAATCGTCCACTCTTCGAGATTCCCCGTACTGGTAATCACGTCCATGTAGTCGCCGCCCCGCGCATGCGGTTTGAACATCAGCGGATGCGGGTTGGTTACGCCGCGCCGCACCAGCCCGAAGTGAAACGGCACGGAGGGAATATTCGCCATCGAAGGATAGATCGGCGCATCAAAATTACTCACCCAGTGGACGTAGACTTCGACGGTGTTCAAACCCACCGTGACGGTTCGTTGCAAGGTGGGCGTCGGCACATCGACGATTTCATTTACCGCCGCGGCCAGGGAATTCAGCCCGAGCGACACGGAAGTATTCTCCCCTGTGCCGTCATAGGAAGTGACTGCGTAATAATAGGCGCCGTTCAGAATCGTCGTATGTACGAACAGCCCCTTGGTGGGGGGCAGCGGAGTGCTGGCAATTACTGCGAAATATTTTGCACCTCCGCCCTCGGCCGTCTGCCCGCGCGCGTCGCGTGAAGAATTCTGATCCACATTTCCCAGCGGCGTCAGCGCGGCAATCGATGTAATCGGCGACGTGCTGCGGTAGACATTGTAGCGCGTACTCGCGCCGGTCGCTTCCGTCCAGGTGATGAATGTCTGCCCGTCACGGTGCAATGCCTGCAACAGAGTAGGGGAGGGCGGTACAGCGTGCACAAGGCTTGCAGCGCAAAGCACCAAAATTTTTGGTATCAGTCTCATGGTGATCTCCTATTGTCATCGTCCCGCACGACCCTTGTAACGAGCCCCAATGCTGCACTCGCGGCAGTTTCATCAACGCAACAAACGCACCTCAATCGTAACCGTAAGTGATTTAAGATGCTAATTCTTTGTCTGGAAATCAAGTCTGTAAACACGGTGCGCACAATTGTGAACAAGAAGCATGAACGCCACCCATTCAACATTGCACCTGCACTTCCAGGCCCACGACATCCCGCTAACAAGACACAACGTTGCTGGCACACCTGAATCCACAATAATCAATCAGTTCCGCCACGTTCCGCGACTATTTTTTTAAGTCAAGCCGAAACCATTGACAACCGAAAGCGCCGGGGCTATATTGAGTGCATAGACGGATATTGTAGCACAAAGGAGGGCATTATGTCCCGTTCATGGTCAATTTTACATCTTACGAAGGCCGCTATTTCGCTGGGACTGCTGGTGATTTCGCTGGACGCCGCGGAAGCCGCCGTCGTCATCAACAAGGTACGCCCGTGGTACGGGGACACTGGATTGCCGGAGAGTTCGCCTAGTCAGGTATACCTCTTCAATACCGGCCCGGCTGCCCAGCCGCTCTCGGGCTGGGTGCTGTCTGGCCCCAGCGGGGACATCGCCCTTCCCGCATGGACGCTTCCCGTCCGCTGCTATGCTGTCATTGAGTATGCGGTGGGCAGTGATGACCCGGACTTCTCCGACAGCATCGGTACCTATCATGCCGCACTCGCTCCCGGGCTGAATCGCGGCGCAGACGAATTGGGACTTTACAACGGTCCGCCCACCTCGGCATCACTGGTCGATTTTGTCAACTGGGGTGAGCAGACTTCGAGCTTTGGCCCGGCTTACGCCCATGCTCTGACGGCCGGGCAGTGGACAGCCGGTGTCTTCATCGATGTCTGGGAGCATGCTGCTTTCAGCCAAATCGCCCGCATTCCTTCGGGCTACGATAATAACACCGCCGGAAATTGGCAAGAGCTTGAGATGGCTTATGTGACGCCCATGCGCCAGCACAATGCCATGCAGATTGAGCCGCGCGATGGCATCCTGGACTCCAATGTGACCGAACTTCGCTGGCGTGCCGTCCCCGGGGCCTCGGCCTATCAGGTGGAAGTGGATAACGACTCCACGTTTTTATCACCGGAGTTCTCTACGGTTCTGTTCGGTCAAACTTCTACTCCGGTCACTCTCCCGACGGGATTTTACTATTGGAGGGTTTGGCCAAACGTCTCCTCAAGCAGTAGAGCGGCGATCTGGAGATTCTTTCACGGCGCACCGCCCATCGCGGTAGGAATGGCGACCGTTGCCGTGCCGCAGAGATTTCAGCACAAGGATACGCAGCTGCTCTGCATCTGGAATATTGCCAATTCCACGCGCGGCGGCTGCACCGAAGCGGCAGGAGCACAGGGGCCGTGGGACGCCGCGCATGCTCAGGGAGCGCACATTCCCATTTGCAATCACTGCCGAAATTACTGCACGCGTGCCAGCATTCAAATGGTAAACGCAAAGTACGGCGGCTCGCTCACGCAGGATGAGATTTCCTATCACGGCTATCAAAATAATGTGGTCGGACCCGAGGGTGACTTGGGGCATGGCGTGGGGATGTGGCCGCAGGAAGACCTCGCATATTCGTGGGCGATGAACAATGCCGCCATCGCCGAAAACTTCATCGGTCCGCCGGACGCGGTGATTCCGTGGGGGACACTCACCTCCGAAATTGATGGCGGCTGGCCGGTGTTGACGGTTATCCGGCCTCCGGGATGGTTTCACACGGTTGTTTTTAACGGCTACGCGGAATTTCCCGTCTTGTTTGGAGCGCATCGCTTCATATACATCACCGACCCGTGGCCGGGAAGAACAGGCTGGTACCTGTGGGCCGCGATGCCGTGCGTGCGCTTTTACATCCTGCCTGCCGGTGCACTCTCCGGCCGGGCGACCGATCCAAACGTCACGGCCGATGCCGACGGCGATGGTGTGATGAACTTCGACGAGCAGCATCCCGATCCCGCATCAGAGCAAGCAGCAAGACCATTCTGCTCTTTATTCAATGATCCCGACACCGAAGATGACGAAGTACGGGACAAGCAGGAAATCCGCAGCTACACGTTCCATGACATTGACCACGGTCACAACAATGATGCGCTTGGGTTTCCCGATATTGACGGTGACGGTCTTCGGCAGGAGTGCGATTGCGACGGCGACAACGACAGCGATTTTGACGGCGGCGAAGACATCAACGGGGATGGACGCAATCCGATCGGCGGTGCGGAAACGTGTGAGTATCAACCCGACCATCTGATCAATTGTGGCGTCATGCTTTTCCCCGGACCCATACTATGCACCGAAGAAGTCTGGCTGTTCGGCTCGACCTATCACCAATTTTCCTGGTATCCCTATGAGGTCACTTCGCCCTGCATTCCGCCCGTGGATGGGCAGGGAATCGGCTGGTCGGGCATCGTCTTCAGCGTCGCGTTGGGCATTATTCCGCCGCAGTTCATCGGCTTGTACGGTCCCGGTACTTACCGCGTAATCGTGGATGTACTCAGAGACCACCTTTACAGCGAGCCCGACAACTGGGATCCGTGGACGTGCTGGGGCATTCCGCCGCACTGCTATCTGATTATCAAGACTCCCGACTTGACCTACACACAGAGTTGGTACTTACCTGTGCTGGATTCGCTCAATATTCAGTATACCGTTGCGCTCGTTCCACCGGGTACGGACATTCCGGCCCTTCCCGTCATCGCTCCGTACTTTGTGGTCATCATGGCCACGGGTGACACGCCGCCGGGGCTTTGCATCTCTCCCAATGATGCGGCCACGCTGATGGGCTATCTCGATCAGGGTGGAAAGCTATTGATTAGCGGTGACAACATCGGCTCCGAAGTCATGCAGTTCCCCGATCCGATGCGCATGCAGTTCTATAACAATTACCTCGGAGCGCAGTTCAATTCAGAGTTTCCACTTTGTCAGGTCGGAGCGACACAACCCGGCACGTTTCTCCAGCCGCCGTCCACATTTCAGACGCGCGGACCGGGTGGAGCGAACTACCCGCAGTACTCGCCTGACGATGTTCATGCGGTGAATGGGAGTTTTGCCGCCGCACGCTGGGCAAATTTCTGTGTGACTTCGGCAGGTGTGAATGTGGTTGCGCGCGAAAATCTTCCGACTCAGTCGCGCAGCGCCTATTACAGTTTCCCGTGGGAGAATATCACGTCTCATAATGCGCGCGTCAGCATGATGGACCGAACGATTGACTGGCTCTACGGCACACCGCCGCCCATGCCGGCAGTGGACGATCTGACCATTCGCCACGTTCCTTCCGGCGTGCAGTTGAATTGGACTCCGGTACCCGGGGCAATGGGCTACCAGATTCATGCGTCAACCTCGACCGGCTTTACACCGAGCCCGCTCACCGAAATCGGGTACACCACAGATCCGTTTTTCGATGTATACGTTGGTGACAATAATAATCCGTTTGCAGTCATGGCAGTCGTGGCCGAAGGCCCGGCATTTGGCGGAGGAGGTGGCGGCGACAGACTGTCTACGGACACGCGCACCTGGCTGAGTGAGCAAACCGACATCGATGTGATTCGCGAGCGGCTGGATCGCGAACACGTCAAGTATCGCTGGGTGCAAAGCAAGTCGCCCTACGCGGAATAGAATAAGACACTCCAATGCATTCACAGAGAAAACCCCGCCGGATTGGCGGGGTTTTTCAATGCGCATAAATATACACACCGACATTCTACCACCTTTTGGGTGGATCATTAGGCGCAGGCGGAATGCGGAAAGAGGACACGACATCCGTGTTCACCGTCACGTAATAATATTTGACCGGCGGCGTATACGGCACGTTCGGGTCGGTGTAGGTCAGATTGTTCGTCGATGCAATTTCGCTGTACGGCCCCGCCAGCGCATCCGCCCGATACACGCGGAACGGATAATGGTCGGGGTTCGCGATCCACGACAGCACTAAATCACTGCCGCTGGGCCGGATGACCAGCACGGGTCCCACTGTAAAGGTATCCTTGAGCGTGAGTGACCACTCACCCAGCTCATCCTTGAAGCGAACTCCGAACAAATGCAGTCCGGTCGGAATACCGGTGAGAATGGCGATGCCGCTTTCATTCCGCTCATCCCATGTGCCGTCCTGAGGAAACTCGATCGGAACCGCGTTGCCGACTCCCGGATCCACATTCACAAACCACTCAGCACCGGCCAGTCTCGCATTGCCGCCCGGCCCCGCGCCGGTCCAAACAAAAAACGGGCGTGACTCGGTATTGCTGATGAATCCGCGCTCGTCGCGGTATCTTAAACGAAACTGATGCGGCCCGGCACTGAGGTTGTGTGGAATCGAATCGGCATAGTTGATGTTCATGGCATCGTTGATGTCGATCAGCGAATGCGTCAGCGTATCGAACCACGTTTCCACATGCGTGATGTCAAAGTACTGTACGCTGGCTCCGGCGGGCTGATGCAGAAAGAAATATCGCGCTTCCGGCTGACTCCATAGCCCACGCTCATCAAGATAACGTACCGTCAGTTTGTGCGAGGTATTCACCGAGAGTCCCGCCGTGGAAATCGAATCGGCAAAGCTGATGAACGTGCCGTCCGACACATCCACCTGAACCGGCGCATTGGTATCGAAGCGGTACTCGATATGCGTAATGTCGTACACGGTGGACGTGCCACCGAGGTTGCTGTGAATGAAAAAATACCGCGCCTCCGGCTGGCTCCAGAGTCCGCGCTCGTCCAGATAGCGAACCGTCAGCTTGTGCGAGGAGAGCGGGGCCAGTGCGGCAGTGGAGATTGAATCGGCGAAATTGATAAATGTTCCGTCCGTCACGTCCACGAGAACCGGCGTGCCTGCATCAAAGCGATACTCGATGTGTGTAATGTCGTAGACGCTGATGCCGCCGCCGGCATCCAGATGCAGAAAGAAGTAACGCGCCTCCGCCCCGGAAATTTTTCCGGTGTTGTCATAGTAGCGAATGGAGAGCTTATGCGATGT
>CAZVXJ010000082.1:0-10775 GCA_964631675.1 uncultured Alphaproteobacteria bacterium | reverse complement strand
CCCTGCCGTGTGCTGGTAGATCGGCACTTTCCCACCTAGCCAGATTTTCTCTTTCCCGTCACGCCCCGGTCTGAGCCGATTCTGATCTTTTATCAGCTCCACAATGATGTCGCTGACCCGGGTAGCCGTAACAGATTTTCCAGCGAATGTTTCCAGCGCCGTCTTACGAACCCCAGTGATCGTTTCATTCAAAGCGCTTCCAAGCTGGCGCACGCCGGTCATGTTGGCGGGGAGGCTATCGGACGCACACAGAAATCCATTGCGTCCCCACGGGCGAAGATCGATATTGGCAGACTCCGGCATCCCATAGCAGCGAGAGTGGTATGGGTCACTGTCTGTTCCGCTGCCATCAATCGGCGAGACGTAGATGTACCGTGTCGTTTGGGCAGACGGAAAGGTTACCCAAACAAGTAACACGAGCCCTATAATAACAAGGTGCTTCAATGTGCCACCCGCCAAGTACGACCCACCTTCATCAGATGGGCATCGCCTGTCATATCATCTGTGACCGCACCCCCATTAGCATCCCGTGAAATACGAACGTATACGTGGTCGCGGGCTGCACACGAGGTACAGGTTACACCAGAGATCGTTGCGTGGTTTTCCTGTAAGGTTGTCCCCTTTGCTGTGTCTGATACGCAGTTCCCTGCCGCTTGAGCAGGGAATGCTGGATCGGATGTGGAAGCGTCTGCAACGCGAATCAGTTGCGCACACCAGCCCACCGCACCAGAGGTCGCCGCTGCTTTCCAGATGAAGTGAATATCAATTGCGCCAGTGAATCCAGTCGGCAACACCCAATCCATTTGGATCGCTTCGTCTGTGCTCGCATCGAATGAGGCGTAGCCCTTTTGTGTGTTTGATCCGGTATCACAGGCCGCTGCAGGGAAGGTTGCTGTAATCGTGTTCCAGATATGCGATGCGGTAGACTCTTGGCAGGCCACGAGATCAAACCAGGATTCTTCCGTCAAGGTGATTGTGTTCCCAGACCCCTCACCATCTATCTTGGTATTTGTCCATGCGCCAGTCGACTCAGTGAGCGTACCAATTGCCGTGCCACTATTGTTCTTAAAATTGTAGACGTGCCCAGTATAGATCTTGACGCCTTTATCGCAGTCTCCAAGGACTGTCGCTACTTCACAATCGAGCATCAGTCCATTGGTTGGGTCATCGAAGAGCACAAAGAAACGGCCCGTTGCAGTCGCACCAAACCTTGGGGCTGTAGCTTGACTAACTGCGCCTCCATAGGTCCGATCGACAGCGATCACATCGTCGAGACCTTGCGATTCTACCGTTAATCCGATGCCTGGAGCGTAAAAATAGTTCGTGCCGTCCGAGACGATGCCAACGCTCTTATTCGTTGTCAGATTGATATCGGTCGAACCTTGAATTGTTGATGTCGTCGGCGTGATCGTGACGGTACCGGCGCCGAGATTAAGTGGGGTAAATGAAAACCCATGATCAAATCCGGCGGTCCCAGCTTGCGGAAGCGTTACCGCGATGGACGACGCGTTTGAATAGGTTATGAGGCATCCGCGATCTGTCGAGAGGATCGTGTCAGTCGTTCCTGTGACGGCCCGCACACACATGTTGCCTCGGATGGTCCCCGAGCCGGTGATTGCCGAGCCGCTCGTGGTTTCTACTCCACCCGAGGCTGAGACACTCGTCACGGTCCCGGCACCGCCTCCGCCCCCTCCGCGCCGCGCCGATCCGGCCGATGGAGACGCGTAGACCCGAACCGCTCCTGTATGTGCTCCGACGCTGATTTGAAATCCTGATGCGCCGCTCGTGGGGCAGAGGTAGGTCCCGGTAGCAGTCGCAGATGTCGCAGCCGCGAAGCTCGTACTCGAGTAGTCAGTACAGGCCACGGCGGTCGGTGCTGTCCCTTCTCCGCTGATTGTAAATTCGACCTCGGCCGTATCGGCGATCGTCACTTCTACTAACACAGAATTATATTGCGGACTCAGCGCTAATGTCCCCGTCCCGCCAGCCGCATCGGTCGTGGCGTTGTACAACACCTTCCCTTGCGCCCAACTCAACGTCGGCGAACAGAACAAGATTACGGCAATCGCCGCCCATCTACACATCCAGTGCATACCCCACCTCATGATACTGCCTCGTAACATCCAGCGAACGAGAATGTCGTCCCGTTGCCGATCACATTATTGATCGCATCACTCGTTGCCGCCGCCGTACGCGTGTACAGTAAAAATTCAGTCGTGAACACACTAAACACCCCGTGGACAGACACCACGCTCAATGCAAAGCTGCTCGTCTTCGATACAGACAATACCCCGAACGTTTTATTCGCGGTCGTAAACGGAAGTCCCGAGATCGTGCTTTGCGATCCCGTGCCTCGTGAGTTCACGACGATCGTGCCGTAGATAAAAACCAATTTCCCAATTTTAATATAGCGTCCGACTCGCGACGTATATGTCGCCGTCCCTCCGATGCTCGGGGTCCAATCGCCGACTTCATACATGTTCAGAAAATTCGAGTCGGGCGATCCGACTCCGCTCGCAGGAAACGTGATTCCAGAAGTGAGGTCAATCTGAGCGGCGTCGACGACCCCGGTGATCGTTGGATCGGAAATCGTAGGTCCCGTAATCGTCGGCGTGCCAGCTAACGTGTATGTGCCCGTTACCGTTCCACTGAGCGCCGGCGAAGAGATCGTCGGCGTGCCAGCTAACGTGTATGTGCCCGTCACCGTTCCACTGAGCGTCGGATCGGTAATCGTAGGACCTGTGATCGTCGGCGTGCCAGCTAACGTATACGTGCCCGTGATTGACCCACTTAACACCGGAGCGGTGATCGTTTTGTTCGTCAAGGTCTCCGTGGCCGTTCGCGAGACAAGCATTCCCGTGGTTGGAAGCGTCACGTTGGTCGTTCCGGTGGACGTTAGAGTGACGCTATGCCCACCTGACGTGGCGAATGCGCCCGGAAGCGTGAGTGTTCCGGTGGTGAGCGCGAGCGCCGACCCGCCAGCATTAACAATCACGGCGCGATTTCCGTTGCCCGTTAAAGAGGGAAGTTTGCCGAAGCCGGCTTCAATTAAATCGAATTCGGCCCGCATCGTAGACGAGGAGCCTGGACTACCGGTCGAAGGGGTGGAGCCGTGGGTATAATAATCCGTCGCCATCCGCGAAGATCCTCTCTCTAGCGTGCGATCTGCACATCGTCTATCCTAGCACACCCATCGTGCTATCCGACGGGATAAATCGCTGTACCGATGGTCCGACCGATGGCGGCGTATAGACACGCGCAAACCGCAACATCATGATCCCGATGCGCGTGGCCGACATCAAATCGTCATGCTCTTTGACAATCAATCCTTTTTCGCGATGGTACATCCGATATTCTTCGAACCAATCTTCAAGATGAGACGCCACCTTTAACCGCCCGGTCTGAATCCGATTCTTCATCTCTTCAATGCCGGCTTCAAACGATGTCCCGCCCTGTCCTTCCGGCTGTCCTTTTGACGGCGAATGGGTCGCGTGTGTTTTCAACATCGCGACCCCTTCGCGCCGGTATTGCTCCGCGATTACCTTCCCGGAACCCTTATCGTGCTGATGTGCGTCATGTGGCCACGCGACCGGGATCCAGGCGCCGCGCGTTTTGATCGCGTTCGAATGCGTCAACGCCGTTTCCTTCTTCAACCGATAGGTGTCGTATACATGCACGATGTCGAGATCGCGATCCCAGGCCATCCACACGACGGCCGTCGGGTGATCGAAGCCGATGTCGATCCCGGCTATACGCGGCCAAAATGCGGGGATTTGCAGGATCGGCTCTTTGAGGAGCGATTCGGAAAACGGAAACACCGCGCCTTCGCCGAGCTTCGGAATGCCGAACGCCCGCGCCTCCCGCTCATGCTCTGGATACCCCGCGACGATCGCGTCCGCTTGTTCCTTCGTGTAATGCTTCGCGTCGTAGATCGTCATGGTGGTGACGTGTGTTCCTGGTGGCTTTTCTTTCGTAAACCGGAGGACCACTTCGCTCATCCCTTTGAGGGGTGTGAACGTGAGGAACACGAGTCCGCGTTTGACTTGTACCCGCGTTTTCGCCTCGGAATAAATGTCCATGTCACACTCTTCATCGAGCCAGACGTAATGCAAGGTTTTTCCTTGCCATCGAACACGCCCTTGATCGTACGTCTTAAATCCGATCTGCGAGACGCCTCCGGATTTGTACGCGACGAAGATTTGATCAACTTGATCGGCGGCGCCATGCACCGCCTTTTTAATATCGATGATCTTATTGCCGGGAATGGCGCCGGTCCCCCATTCTCCAACATCGCCCAATAGAATCTTTTGCGCCACATCGCGCGAGAATTGCCCGGTTTCACTTCCCACCCAGCCTTGCGTCGGCTCTGAAAATTTCCGGCCTTTGAACCACGCCGGATACTCACCGGTCGCGTGCATGGCGACTTCCGCGCCGGCGGAATAGGTCTTGCCGAGCTGATTGCCGGCCATGAGGAGACGTTCGGAGACAAAGTCGGGTGGGATGAGAGATGACGCGTTATGAAATTCGATTTGCTTCGGATACGGCTTATAGAACGCCATTTTCCGCCGATCCAGCGCCCGTTGGATTTCGGCGAGTTGCTTCGCGGTGATATCCGGCTCTTGCGTGATCAGCGGCTCCGGACTCACTTGATTGCCCCCTCTTTCCACATGAGGAACCCCGCCACGAATCCCACCACCGCCGCGACGGTGAGGAACACTGAGACGGGATCGAATACGAGGGTCAGCAACATCCGGCCGTCCTCTTGAGTGATCAGTGTCACGGTGTCTCCTCGTCGGGCGATGAGAGTTGCGTCGGGGTGTGCTCCGCACGAATATAGGCTCCCGCTTCGGCGAGCAATCCCAAGAGCATAAAATAATCGCCCTTGTACTGAATCCGATGCACCGGCTCGAATTCACCGGTGTATTCCGAGGTCATACGATGCCCGACGACGATCGTGTGTTCGTACCGTTGCTGCAGTTCCCGAATCAGATCGATCGTCGGGATGACGTCGAGCGAGACGGGCGCGGCACTCATAGCCGCACCACGCCGCTCGGCGGAGCATAGAGCGGAAGCGTGGGTTCCGGTCCAGGGAGGAGGTCGGGCTCGGCCTCGAGCTGATGCCCGCCCGCGGCTTTGATCTTCTCATCCAGGAACTCACTCAGATGCACCGCAGCGCGATGCGCGGCAGAATGCTCGAAGTCCGGTGGACCGGTGAAGGCCACCCGGTATGCGAATTCCTTCGTGTCGGGATCGTCTTCGATGTAAATCGACACATGTCCCATGGTGTCCTCCTATTACGCGCGACCGCGTGGGGTGAAGCCGTGTTCGATAGCGTTCAATAGCCTCGCTTGCGCTGTTGCCTTTTTCTTGGTTGTTCGTTTCGCATGGACATGGGTCGGGGTCTTGACGGTGTATCCGCCACCTGGCGCTTTGGTCACTTTTGCTGGCATATCATCCTCCTCATGACGCCGGTTCGTGAACCACTTCTGCTTCAACGACCGGAGCGTTGAGCAGTTTGCGCTCTTTGCGCATCTTGTGCTCGAGCTGTTTCTTCATTTCGAGGAGCACCGCCGTATCCGCTTCATCCAGCACGCCGAAGCGATGATTCACGTCGATCGTTTGATGGATGAGTTTCGCGAACTGCCCTTGCAGCTCAATACACTTCACCATCGTTTTTGGATCGAGTGTCGCCCGCGCAATGTTATAGGCGTCTTCGCATTGCTCGAAGGCGCGCTGTAATGTGTATTCGAGTTTCTTCCGGTTCTTCTTGGCAACCGGCTCTTTCAATTGCTGGACGCGGAGAATGATATTCGGATCCTTCATCAGGCGCGCGGAGGCGCTATGAATGATCCGATTGAGTTTGCTGTGTTTGTCTTCTGTCAGGGCTTTTCCGAAGGCTTGGCAGTACGCTTCGATTTCATCAAGGTCCCCTTGGGCCATGAGGCGGCAGAACTGCTCGCGTTGTACGGGGTAGTTCGCTTTCGTCGGGGCGTGGACACCCTGAATCGGGATCAGATCGCCGTTCTCAGACTGAATGGTGAGGGAGAGTAAATCAGAGGGCATGGGGCCTCATAGGGTGTATCTCAAAAAAAAATTGGCTCATGCTACGGGCACGTGGTACGGGCGCGGCGAATCGGCGACATTTCTCTAAGGGTTTTTACTGAGTTCACAGGAGCCTCTCAAAAAATTTGGACCCAGCCTTGCGACTACTGCCTCGGATGGGACCCGCTGCGATGGAACCAAAGCGGGGCCGTAGGGGGTGTCGCCGAGCCATTTTCCCTCGCCCCTAGAAAATCCAAATAAGAGGGGGCGCCCCCTCTTGCAAACCTGCATCCAGTCGGAACATCTAGCATTTCTCCATTGCTATCGTCGAACCGTCAAACAATGGAATGACCGTCCGACCGCGATGATGGGCTATATGATCGGCTTGGTTTTCAAAGACCGACAAGTTAGCAAGATTATTGTTCCGCTGGTTCCCGTCTTTATGGTGAACGATATAAACCGGAAGTAATGGGAAATGTTGAGCAACAATCGCTCTCGCTAAGCGGCTTCCTTGTCTCCATTCCTCATAAGGATGCTGTTCAAGTGAGGCACTATAGCAGTCCTGACTGCAAAACACGTTGATCTGATTTTCTCTAATGAGTCGCTTTGTATACCGAGTCACAGGTTTTCCGCAAAAGAAACAATCGCGTGTCACTCGTTTTCCAGGAGCACCGCCCGGTGCGCTACGTTTGATCAAAGCTCCTGCGCGGCGAAGTCGCTTCCAGATCCCTTGACGACTCATTCCTGTTTTCGATTCTATTTCAGTAATCGGTAGTTTCTCCTCATTCATCCAGACCACAAGATCTTGTGTCGATACATCTTTTCTCATGATATCCCCCTATAGATGTTAACATTTTGTAGGTATGGGATAGCATGAATATTCATACGAGTCAACGAGTTATGAAAATTATTTGTTAACCAATTTACATTCAACATAATGATACTTATCAGACGCTCTAATATGCCATCCGTTTTCCTGCCGGCCCTGCCAGAAATCCGGCATCCATATCAGCCTGTGCATTTTCACCGACCGGGTTTTCTCTCACAGTCTGAAGGATGAGTTTTAGGGCGTCGGGTAAGGATTCGGCGACTTGGGCTAATGAATCTTCGTGCTCTTCTTTCTCTTCTTTATAACGTATTGGACCTACGACATGAAACGTCCCGTCTTCTCTGACGTGCACCTTGATACAGTATCCGCGTGACATGGGTTGTGAGTCGGAGTCAACGTCTTCTACATCGGTTTCTTCTTCCATGTAATCATTCATGATTTGTTCCCTTCCTTTTGTTGCGATAAATAGCAAGTTCTAGTGTAGCAAATAAATTTGCATTAAAACGCAAAAAAGTGCTTTACAAGTAGTCTAGACTCCTGTATAAGTATTCTTGTGAAGTTTATATCTTACATATCCACTTTCAATGGAGGTTATTATGGGGCAGTAAGAAACGCCCTACACTTCACACATTGCTACCGGGAATACATACATTTCCCCGGTAGCGTTTTATTTTGTTCACAACTAAAGAAGGGAGAATGAAATGAAAGCAATCAATTTACCAGCATATATGTATAAAGAAGAGAATAACGGGAATACAAAATACTATGCTGGACTAGAGCGACATCGACCGGCAATTAGTGTCTTGGCGTACTCAGAGAAAGAGGTAAGGGAAAAACTTGTGGCGGATGTCAATGAACATTTAAGTATAGCCACCGAAATAGTTAAGAATGATGATCGGTACATCATCGGCACAGGGTCGGGGGATGTCTTTGTGATTAGTTTCAACCGGAGATGCTGGGAATACTCCATTTGCGGAATTGGGAGAAAGTACGGATCTGCAACTGTCTCTAACTGGAGTTTTCTAGAGGCGAAAGAGGCAGCAATCCGGCATGCGAAGGATTGCTTCGGTGGGGTTGTTTGGGAACATTCATTTTAAGGAAGGAGCCCCGACCATGAAACTTATAAATTTCTTTGATCCTTACATTATGATTAAACCTCACACGGCAACCCATGAACGACACCTAGATAGAGCCGTCCGTATTGAGGAATTCGCACAAGGTAGACCAGTCTGTTTATATGAATTGGAGAATGGCGAATTGCGCGTGCAAGTGTATCGAAGCCAGGAATTTATTGAAGGTCCTGAAGTCTAACAATTCAAGAGGGAGAAACTGCCATGAAACAAGTCTTTAGAGTATGTATTGACGAAGAGTTAGATGGGCACTCTGAGAGAACATTCGCATGGAATAAGTGGGCCTCTGCAATCGCGTTTATTATCAAGACACTGATTGCGCATGGGGAAAATAACGGGCATTCCAGAAAGTTAACCATTTCTATCGACACTGAGTAGAGCAGAATCTTTGTGCGTGAAAGTCTAACAACTAAAGAGGAGAGAAACACCATGCCACACACAAAAAGCAAAACCGTCTACTATTTTGACGAACTGTCAGACAAGGCTAAGGAGAAAGCGAGAGAATGGTATCGGGAAGGAGCCCTTGATTATGAATGGTGGGATTATGTGTATGAAGACTTCCAAGAAAGAGCGAAAGAGCTAGGGGTAGAACTCGCGACTAAACCCGTCAAACTCATGGGCGGTGGAACTCGCTATAGTCCTGAAATTTATTTCTCTGGATTCTACCATCAGGGGCAAGGCTCCTCATTTGCGGGAACGTGGCGATATGATGCTATGAACCCGGACAAGCTCAAGAGCGAATGTCCGACTGAAGCAGAACTCCATCGCATATCCGATACACTGGTTGAAATTGCCAACAGTTTAAAAGAGGGAGAATCCGCACGTTGCTACATTGAAATCTATCGAGATACCTCCATTCGTACACACGCTCAGATCGAATCGGAGTACCTTGAATCCTTGGAATATGACTCACCGGAATATAAAGCCTATGAAAAGGAACTCAAAGAAAAGGAAGAGGCAATAGAGGAATGCATGGAAGACCTGAACCGCTGGCTGTTCCGCCGATTAAGGGATGAATACGACTACCTTATATCCGATGAGCAAGTAGATGAATCCATCCGAGCTAATGAGTATGAATTCACAGAAAACGGACACAGGGCCTAAACAATTCAAGAGGAGGCTTTCACAATGGAAAACAACGAAAAACAAACAATTCTCAACGCCCTCTATAGCTGGATACATCAGAGGCCAGGGCTTGAATACGGAAATTATGGCGAGCCAAAAAGCTATAGAGCAGAACTCAGAGGTATTCAAAAAGACTTACACGATGCAAGGCTACTCCTCAGAGCGGTAGAGTTATCGAGCATCACGGCGGATGAATTGAAAGAGGCATTCAGGGCCTACAGTGGGCGCATGACATGGGATGGAAAGAAACTGGATTATTGCACCGGTCAGTACTGGCCGACTGAGTACCGAAGGGTTGTGTGCGCCATTGCTGCAAGCGCACTATGGGCGCACAAGCGAGCACATTGTATGCCTACTCCAACAGGTCAAGATCAATATGAGTCTCCGACATATGACGGACTAAGCGCCGGGGAGTGGTTACGGAAGAAATTTCGCCAAGAGTACGGGAAGGGAATTCAAAAGCGATGGTTCGACTAGAAAGGAAACGGCCATGAACAACCCTACAGAGCTCACTGAAACCTGCATGATCTGTAACCGTGTACGATGGGGAGAATATCAATACCTCGGAAAAGGTACATGGAGGCATGCGGAATGCTATCCGGGCTCCCCGGCATGGGTAGAGTATTACTTATCACTACCAGAGGAGAAACGGACTGACGCCGGTAATTTTCTGCTCATGAATGCCATGTAAAACATCAGAGTCTTGGCGCGTGAAGAATTAAAGGAGGACATATGAAGAGAGAAGATCAAATTGCGCTCGTCAGTAGTTTGCTAAACAGCATTCGCACCGAACTCGTTGAAAAGATCGATACCGGAAAGGTACCTGAACGATGGGACGGCCACGAACTGCGAGAATGGATCTACGATAAAGTGAGCTACGAACGCACAAACATCATGCGACAAAAAGGGAGATACCGTAAACGCAATCGAGAATATGCGAACGATTGCTACAACAATAATCTTTGAGGAGGGCTGAATCATGAAGAACTATCCTGAACCATGTAACGCTGACCGTGCTGAGTGGGCAACGACCGCCCTTGAGCGATTTTGTCGAGTAACCGGACTCAGTTTAAAGGATGATGGACCGGATACGGCGGTATCCGATCTGCTCGCGGATCTCATGCACTATTGCGACCAAGAGGGGATTGATTTTGACGAGTGTGTAGATAGAGGGCGATGTCACTACGAAGAAGAGAAGGCCGAGGAACAACCGAAGAAGAGGAGAACTAAATCATGAAGGAATACTACATCGAATGGCGAATAGAACTTAGCGCTAAGTCTCCGCGCGATGCAGCGAAGCAAGCATTAAAAATCCAGCGTGATCCATTTAGTTCCTCGACCGTGTTTCATGTGGCGACTGAAGATAAGGGAGAATTTGAAATAATCGATCTTGAAGAATTAGAAGAGGAGGAATCATGGAACTCTACATTGTCGAACGAGAAAGTAGTGATGGATTAGAAACCGACATCTTCGCAAACTACGAACTCGCCAAAGAATGGGCGAATCACATTGGAGAGAAGGTACGAACTGAGGAAACGATTGACCGAAAGACATTGGATCTTCTGAAAAATTGCACAGAGAAAATTAACCTGGAAGACGAACAAGAGGAGGACCCATTATGAAACCAAGACCAACCGACGAGGAATTTG
>CAZVXJ010000081.1:0-10784 GCA_964631675.1 uncultured Alphaproteobacteria bacterium | reverse complement strand
CCATAGCTTCCATGAGCATGGCGCCGTATCCAACAAGTTTTGCGTCGGTTTCCTTTTGCAGTTGTTTGGCGGAAGTTCCGGATGCAATCAGAGAATGGAATCCTGAGCATGCGCCGCAAGCCACGGTGATGAAAAGCATCGGAAATAGAGGCATTACGTCACCCTGCGGGCTCTGCCAGTTCCAATTCGTAAAGGCAGGATAGACGATGCTTTGACCGCCGAACAGGATTCCGGCGACAGATCCGATCAGCGCGGCGTATAGAAAAAAACCACCGAGATGACCTCGCGGCTGAAGTAATATCCACATCGGGGACATAGACGCAATCACACAATAGCAGAGCAGGAGAATATTCCAAGTCCGGATAGCCCCGGCCTGCTGCAGACCGAGAATACTCTGAAGGTCAAATGGAAGATATGTACCGATCCAGATTGCAACTCCGATCAAAGGAAGGAATATGAATGTGGCAGTTCCAAGACCGAGTCTCGTATGTCGCAGCAACAGCCCCATCACAAGGGGGAGCAGCAGATAGAGCAGCGAGGAGGTGGCGATTGCACCACCAGTTATCGTGAGGCCGTTTTCGAGTGTTTGAGATCCAACGAATGAAGCAGACACGATATCGGTAAACGCCACGATAATGTAAATGAGGGCAATCCAGATAAACAGCAGAAACAGGATGTATGTCCGCTGTGACATTCGAACCCTGACTACTTCAGCAATTGATCTGCCTCGATGCCTTAGCGAAGCGGCAAGAGCTGCAAAGTCATGAATTCCTCCAATAAATATCGAGCCTACCAGAATCCAAATTAGTGCAGGTAGCCATCCAAACATAAGGCCCGCGAGAATCGGCCCAACAATGGGTCCTGCTGCGGCAATGGCTGAAAAATGTTGACCAAGCAGGTACTTCTTGTCAATGGGCTGGTAGTCTCCTCCGTCACAGAATTCCTCTGCAGGAGTTCGCACGCTGTCACTCAGACCTATCAGCCTCAGCAGTGATCCACCGATTGATCGATAGGCCAGGTACAATACGGCAGCCGAGCCGAGTAGAATCAGGGCGAGGCTCAACGAACAGGTGAGGGGTTAGTTGCCGAAAAAAAATACGATTTTGCTTGACTCTTGAACATGCGTGCTGTATATTTGTTCACGGAACAAACCACAGGAGAGACTATGGGCGAGCAGATCACTGAAAAGCAACAAAAAGCACTGCAATTCATACATTCTGAGATCAAAACCAAAGGAAGACCGCCCACGCTGCGTGAAATCGGGGCAGTTATCGGAGTGACCTCAACCAACGGCGTCAGATATTTGTTAGACACCCTTGAACGGAAGGGATATCTGAAGCGAAGTGCTATGCTATCAAGGGCAATAGAATTGACTTCTCGCGTCACGGGACCCGAACCGTCCGAAGATAACACCCGTGACGTCCCGATACTGGGACGAATCGCAGCCGGAGCTCCTCTGCTTGCTCAAGAACACATTGAGGCACACGTTCGAGTCGACCGTACTGTTGCAACATCCGATGACACGTTCGCGCTCAAAGTCCGTGGTGATTCAATGAAAGAGGCTGGGATTCTTGAAGGCGATGTCATTTTCGCAAAGCCCCAAAGTACGGCTAATCCCGGGGATATTGTTGTCGCGCTTTTGGGGGACGAGGCTACAGTTAAGTACTTTCGACCTCATGGCGAACGAGTGCACCTTGAGCCCGCGAATCGCTATTATAACCCCATTATCGTGGAGCGGGGAACACCGGGCTTCCGCATCCTGGGCCGTGTGATTGGGCTGATGCGAAAACTGTGATTCGAGATGCTGGCCACACCAGCTTTACATTCAGAGAATCCGGCCTGAGCGGCCGGATTCTCTGTTCTAAGCTCTTGCCCTGAATTCTCTTGACAAACTCTGGGAAACTGGGTATATTCTACTTAACTCCCGCCGAATCGGGGGGCACAAGGGACTCGTAAAACTCTCGTCGAGCCGGGTCCATAGCTGCCAGCCCTCTCACACCCTTAGGATAATCCGATCGCACAAGTGCATCCGCAAACTCCTCGTAATTCGATTCGAGGAATTGAAGTTGCTCGTCCAATGTGAGCCCACGCAACTTGACCAGCGCATAGTAAAGGTAGTCTTTTGCCTTGGCGGGTTGCTCTTGCGCATCGAAGTACATTCCGGTATCATAGAAAAACACAAGCTCACGATAGGTTGTGTTGCTGTCGTCGGTATAATCACGAAGCGATTCAATCCGCTTGTCCCAGCCAAAGTAATAGAGCGTTGACGACGCGTCGAGAAATATCTGTCGCGCGCGATCGAAGTAGGGACGGCCACCGAGTTTCTCCAGGCGGTCATACTCCATACCGATGATCATCCAAACATAGAACTCAATGACGCTTTTGAATGCGTGGAATGTGCCTTGACGGTAATCGGTATTGGAACGAAGCCCGAATTCCCATCTGGAGTCTTCAAGCCGGATATCATGTCCATTCGTGATGATTAATTTTGCCTTGTACTTGTCTTCCTGCGGGTCGGCCGTGTAGTCCGTAAAGAACACGCTGATATCAATCCGCAGGTCATAGCTATAGTCATCACCGGCCCATTCCTGTTCACGAAGGTACAACGCCAGCGTTGAATCCAATCCAACCAGTTTGGTCTGAGCTTCTTCGGGAAGTCGCTGCACGTCAAAGGTCACGTGGGGGTCAATCAGCTGGGCAGATGCGGTTGCAGCCAGGAATAGGACAGCGCAGGCCACTATTCTGTAGAAGAACCTGATACGGATTCGGGTGTGCATATGGGATTCAAGGTACGAATTGGCCCTTTGAAAGTCAAGACCGCTGCTTGGTTTGGGCTGCTGACATGTTCCCTGGTGGTCTTTCTGCCTTCCTACGTTATGGGAGCATTTGAATCGGTTCCCGGTGGACCCCGTGATGCAGGTCTGGCACAAGCCGGTGTGGCACTCGAAGGTGATGTCTGGGGTCTATTGCGAAATCCAGCGATTGCTCCATTGGGTAGAATGCAGTTTGGGGCAGGCTGGTCACAGCAGTTTGACTTGCCTGAATTGACTCGGGAAAGTGCGCTGCTTGCATCAGAGATTGGTCAGCAGTTCCTTGCGATATCTGCGGAATCCTTCGGCTCATCGCTGTATCGAGAATCGTCGGCAAAGGGGATGATCTCAAGACGGTTTTCATCCAAGTTGTCGGTCGGCGCCGAGTTAAATGGCCAATTCTTGGCTGTCAAGCAGTACGGCCGGGGATCAGCTTTTGGCTCGGCAGTCGGGATGATCTTAGACGCGCACAGGGATGTGAGGCTTGGCGCTGTCTGGCGAAATCCGGGGAGGCCAGCAATCAGCCACTTTAGAGAGCGGCTCCCTGAATCTCTCACCATCGGTCTAACGACGAATGCCAGTAGCAGGGCTGTAGTGTGTGCCGATGTTATTCAGGAACACAATTTTCCCATGGAAGTGAGAATCGGTGCAGAGGTGGTTTTGCACCCATCCATCGCCATGCGAGTGGGTGCCCGTGGAGAACCTTTCCGGCCGGCGGGGGGCTTCAGCTTGAAATTGAAACGATGGACGTTTCACTATAGCGGTGATTTGCATCAGGAACTTGGCCCTTCACATGCAGTGGGATTGGAACTGCAAATGCAATGAAGTACTTTGCGGCTTTCCTTGTAATTCTGGTACTGCACTCGGCCCTGATTGCCGGCGATGAGGATTGGGTTGAGGAAAGCAGCGACCCGTATTCTCTAAATGATTGGCTGACGGATCTCAGGCAACGCCCTCTTGACTTGCAGTCTGCATCGGTCGAGGAGATTGCGGCGCTGCCACACTTTGCAACCGAGTCCGCGCAACGGGTTCATGAATTTATGGCAGTGCGTCGGCCCACGGTTCATGGTCTGTCTTCCTTACTTACGTCGGAGCAGATGGCCTCACTCCTAAGCTATTCAAGTTTGGGATCTGCATTCACAGGTCACAAGATGAACACTGTGAGGGGCTACCTTGCGGAGTCATCTCGCGATGAAAATGATTCGAAGTCCGGCTCGACCGAGTCCAGAATTCGCGCCGATTTTCACGCACCGGGGGTGGCAAGTGGGTTTGCACTCCTCGTTCGAAGGGGGGACGCAACTGAGATGTTCGAACAGGCTTCTATAGGGATCGAGATCGCAGCCAATGCGAATCGTCCAAGATTGCTTGCCGGAGACTATTGGCTCGATTCGGGAACGGGATTAGTTTCAGCATCGGCATTTGGAAGCGGACAATGGGTGAATAGCCCTGACCTCATCGGGACGTCTCTTGGTCGTGGATTGGTAAGCAGACCCTCAAGGCGGGAAGGTGCATCATTGCGCGGTGCCGCTACCGAATGGAAAAGCGAGCACGTTTTGGTAAGCGCATTCGGTAGTCATCAGCCCATGGCCGCCGGGGCAAATGAATCCGGTGATATCGAGTACGTTGACGGCGAAGCGTCAACGGTGGAACTCGCGAGGGCACAAGAAGGACAAGTCAGAGAGACGGTGTATGGCGCCTGCGCTCAAGCAAACTCAACTTACTTTTCCTTAGGGTGTATCGGCACATCCTATCTGTTTGAACCTCCGTTTTCCGACCAGGAGTCTGTCGATGACATGCCCAGCTTGATAGGTGACAGGTTGCAGGTCTGGTCTGCATTCGCGTCCGGTCGATGGTTGGGTCTGAACGCCGTTTCCGAGTTTGCACATTCATCCTTGGGTGGATCGGCAACGCAAGTTTCAATGCAGACTTCGGCACCACCAGTTGCATTCGGATTCTACTATGTCTACGCTTCAGAAGATTTCTTCTCGCCTCGATCTGCGGTGTGGGGCGGTTACGGAAGTGATGCTCAAAATGTTTTCCAGACAGGAACTCGCATACGCTGGACATCAGGCGTGCACGTCATAACCGTTATGGGATCTTTCTCGCGAACTCCAGATAGAACTCCATCCAATTCTCTGAGTGACTCAGAGTCTGGAATTGACATTCGCTATGCATATCGCGGTGCCAAGTGGATTAAACCCGAATTGCGTCTGATTCGTCGTTCTAGTGAGGAAGGTAGTTTGTCAGAAGCCAGCTACAAAGTCAATCACAGTCGAATACGACTGGACGCAGCGTTTCCGGGAGCGGATGCTTTCAAACTTCGCGTGGAGTTTCGTGCTGCAGAGTCTGAAATAGAACGGGATACCGAGACCGGCACCCTCACCTCGATTGGTTGGGAGAGAAAAGTTCAGAAACTGACGCTGACGTCGCGCGTTACGGTGTTTCGGTTTGAGAGTTCGCGCGTTGCTGCGGTTGTCTATGAATCGACCCTTCCGATGGCATTTCCACTGGTGTCACTGTCGGGAACAGGGTCACGATGGTCAGCCGCGGTAGGCAAGGAATGGAATTCAGTGACGGCTACTATTCACTCTGGCCTGCAGTCGAGCGAGACCGCCTCCGACTCTCGCACTGAGCTAAGCATAGGGGCGGCGATTCAGTTTAGATTCGCAGCGCTTTGAGTGATTCAAGAACCGGCATCGTCGTATTAAACTGGAACGGGCTCGCGTTGACGCGGGATTGCATAAACAGCCTTTTGCTGCTTAGCGGCCCGAGACCTACCCTGTATGTGGTGGACAATGGATCGACGGATGGAAGCTCTGCGGCACTTTACCGCGAGTTTGGCGACAAGATTGTGCTGATCGCGAATCAGCGAAATCTCTTGTATGCCGGCGGAAACAATGTGGGAATCTTGCGTGCACTGGCAGACGGGTGTGAGCGAGTGCTTCTGTTGAACAACGATACGAAGGCAGATACAGAACTGCTCACAGAACTGGACCGTGCGGTGGATGATCGTGGAGACGGTGTGTACTGCCCAAAGATATTCTACTTTCAGCCACCGGACAGAATCTGGTATGCGGGTGGAGCGCTTTCGTTGCGGCGGGCACGCTGGTCACACCGCGGCATTCGGGAGACCGATCGTGGCCAGTACGACCAGTTTGGAGTGACACACTGGGCTACAGGGTGTGCCCTCTATGCGACGCGAAAGGTCTTTGATACGATTGGTCTGCTGGACGACAACTTCCAACTCTACCAGGAAGATGTGGACTTTAGTCTGCGTGGGCGCGACGCAGGATTCACGATCTGGTATGTCCCAAAGGCTGTAGTGTGGCACAAGGTTTCGGCGTCGATCGGAGGAAATCTGTCGCGCGCTAAACTCCAGCGCAAATGGCGCAGCCAGGTACAGTTGATGCGAAAACATGTTCGGAATCCTGTCGTTCGGTTCATTGCGCTCGCGGATTTTGTGGTTACTGAAGTGATTCGAGTTGTGTGGAATGGGATTCGCGGAAGGCTGCGATAGCACTACTCGTCGGTTTGTGTGATTTGGTCGTCAAAACGGGAGGTTGACGTTGAGAGTTTTCATTCTGGCAATCCTGATTGTTTCTTGTACTGTAACGATGGCATTGGCCGATTCGTACGTGTTAACTGATGCCAACGGTGGGCCCTTGGGCAGGCTACCGTATATGCCACGCGGCGACGAAGGAATAGTCCCTCTCAGCATGCTTGCAAAGAAAGCAGGATGGGATATCTCCGAACAGGGTAAAGACATTGTGGTTCATTCACCCGGGTATTCCGTTACCGTTAGGAGAGGAAATCCATTTGCCATCAGCAACGGGCGATTTGTTCAACTGAAGCTTCTGCCCGAAGAATGGGACGGTTCGGTCTGGCTTCCCGCGAATGACTTGACATCGTTGTTTGGTGACGCTGTGAGCCGGGATGCGATCACGGGATCGATGCAGATTAGAGTGTCGACGGCTTCGGAAAAGGAGGGTCTTCCAGCAACTTCTCCGCAGAAATCGAGCAAGTCATGGACACTCAAACAGGTTATCATTGATGCAGGTCACGGAGGTAAGGATCCCGGTGCCAAAGGGCTTTATGATTTAGAGGAGAAAACGGTCACTCTCGATATCGCGAAGAGGCTCGCAGGAATGCTAAAAGACGAAGGGATTGCTTCGCGCATGACGAGGACAGAAGACAGGTTTCTGGAACTTCATGAACGAACGAAGTTTGCGAACGAGAATCAAGGCGATTTGTTTGTTTCCATCCATTGCAACAGCTTTCACAACCCAAACGTCGGGGGCTTCGAGACATATTTCTTGAAGCCTGCTAAATCGGAGCGTGCAGTGGAAGCGGCGACGCGAGAAAACAGTGTGGTAAAACTGGAGTCTGGGTCGGGTGAGTATCAGGATTTGACTGAAGAAAACCACATCTTGCTGACGATGGCGACGAGTCAGTATATGAAAGACAGCGAAGTGTGGGCCGCGAACGCGATCAAACACTTGGGGGAGAAGACAGGTTTAGAGGTTCGAGGAGTTGATCAGGCTGGATTTTATGTCCTGATGGGCGCATCGATGCCGGCTATACTTGTAGAATGCGGATATTTGAGCAATCCGGATGATGCCAAGTTGCTCGCAACCGAGCGCGGGCGACAGCAGATTGCTGTGGCCCTTTTGGAATCCGTGAAGAAAATGAAAGTGCAGTTGGAAAGCTCTGCCTCGCGGTGAAACCCGATGCTCCGATCGCCGTATTTGATTCGGGCCTCGGCGGGCTAACAGTAGCAGCAGCGATTCATCGGCTGATGCCGAAAGAGAATCTGGTATTTCTCGCGGATCGAGCGCGCGTCCCGTATGCATCACTTAGCCCCAATCTGATCTCGAAATTCGCAAGCGAGTGCCTGGAATTCTTACTGGCTCGGGAACCCAAGGCCGTAGTCATAGCGTGCAATACGGTGTCAGCCGTGGCCCTGGAGTTGCTTGAACACTCTACGAATGTTCCTGTACTTGGAGTCATCGCACCAACGGCGATGGCTGCTGCAGATGCCACTAGAACAGGTCGAGTTGGAGTATTAGCCACGACTGCGACGGTTAAGCGGCTGGCTTACGAATCGGCGATTGCAGAATTGAATCCATTGATCAAAGTATTCGCCAACGGCTGCCCGCTACTGGTTCCGCTGGTGGAAGAAGGCTGGACGGAGGGTGAGATCCCTCAGAAGATTGTAGAACACTATGCGGAACCGGTGCTTAAGATGGACATCGATACACTTGTTCTTGGCTGCACACACTACGAGTATTTTCGGCCACATTTTCAGTACGTCTTCGGCAGTGAAGTGACGCTTGTGAATACGCCGGAGGTGACAGCTTTGGCTCTTTCCCAGATTCTGGAGTCCTCTGGGGAAATCACTTCATCCGGTACGAGCTGTGCCGTCCAGATCTTTTCGACCGATGTCAGTGACGCACTTGTGCGCGTGGTTAGCCAGCTTTTTGCCGACCTTCCCCCACCTCAGCTCGCCGTAGATTCAGCCCAAATCCCGTTCGCTAAAGCCGCTAACGGCGTCCGGGAAACGTATTCCTCCCGCTGACACGATCTTTGCACGGTTTGCCTGAGACCGCCTATCGCCCCTCCAAACTTACCCACCGGGCTACCTATGAACATCGCTGAACTTCAAACCCTCGCAGTCGCGGAGCTAATCAAGCTTGGAAAGGAGCTTGAAGTGCCCGAAATTGCCGGACTTCCGAAGCATGAGTTAATATTTAAGATTTTGGCCAAGCAGGCAGCTAAGGATGGCGTTCTGCTGGCTACTGGCGTGCTCGAGATCCTGCCGGATGGCTATGGATTTCTCAGAAGTGCGACAGCCTCGTACTTGCCAAGCCCGGATGATGTTTATGTGAGTCCATCGCAAATCAAGCGATTTGGCCTGCGCACGGGCCACGTTGTGTCTGGGCAGGTGAGGCCACCAAAAGAAGGCGAGCGATTCTTCGCACTCCTCAAGGTTGAGACTGTGAATATGTCCGAGCCGGAAGCTGTGAAGGACATCATTCACTTCGACAACCTGACTCCGCTATATCCGAATCGCAAATTCAAGCTTGAGACTGGACCCAAAGAACTCACGCTTCGGGTGATTGACGTCTTCACCCCGGTTGGGATGGGGCAGAGAGCCTTAATCGTTGCTCCGCCACGCACAGGCAAGACAGTAATTCTCCAGACGATTGCGAATGCGATAGCTAAGAATCATCCTGATGTCCACTTGATGGTACTGCTCATCGACGAGCGGCCCGAGGAAGTGACGGATATGGAGCGGAGTGTCAAGGGTGAAGTTGTCTCGTCTACTTTTGACGAGAAAGCCGAACGCCACGTACAGGTGGCCAATATGGTGCTGGAAAAGGCCAAGCGGCTCACTGAGATGAAGAAGGATGTTGTAATTCTGCTCGACTCTATAACCAGGCTCGCTCGTGCGCACAACGCGGTTATCCCTCATTCGGGCCGCGTGCTATCGGGCGGCGTTGATGCAAACGCACTCTATGAGCCTAAGCGCTTCTTTGGAGCAGCGAGGAATATCGAGGAAGGAGGCAGCCTCACAATTATTGCAACTGCCCTGATTGAGACCGGCTCACGGGCCGATGAAGTAATTTTCGAGGAGTTCAAGGGGACAGGTAACTTAGAGCTTGTTCTCGATCGCAGGCTTGCCGACATGCGAATTTTCCCTGCAATTGACGTGGTGAAGTCCGGAACCCGCAGAGAAGAGCTCTTGCTGGCGGACACGGTGCTTTCACGGATGTATGCTTTGAGGAGCGTACTGGACCATAATAATTCCTCCGAATCTATGAAATTCCTGCTTGACAAGATGCGCGACACCAAATCCAACGCTGAGTTCTTTGAGATGATGTCGAAGGGAGGCTAGGGACTCCGTGGCCATGATGTTACCTCACGGGACAGTTGTGACCTGATGCTGGCCATTTGATTGCCGCCAAATCCGCCTAATCACCTCTTCACTTAGCCCGTCCGACATCCGGACGGGCTTGTTTCTTCGTTCTGGGTGCGAAAACATATATTTTCTTGACAATTAGCAGGTACTTTCGTATATTTTGTGACTTGCGAACCCGAGACTTTTATCAATTGATTATACATAACTTACGTCGGTATAATACGTTAGTTCCAGCGGGACTGGCCGGAATTCTGCTGATTACGCTTTGGGGCTGTACCCAGCGCGAGTCAGAGGTGGGAGACACGGCCATTAATAACCAGCCTGAGACTTACTTCCGGGTAATTGAAGGACGGGCTGATTCGATCCATGGGGTGGTCTTTCACCCGAAGGTGTCTGCCGGGCGCGCGCAATCGCTGCAAGTAGGTGATACGAGTTTCCAGGCCTTCTTTGCCGTGAGATTCACTCCGGAAAACGTCTTACCCGACAGCTTTCGCGTGGACAGCATGGTTTACGTTCTGCGCCGAAACAGAATCTGGCCGCCAAATGATGCGCGCGAAATGCCGGTACGAATAAAAGAGGTACGGCAAGCCTGGTATGAAGATTCGTTGCTCGCCGGCGCGCTTTCCGGAAGGGATACGTTTCCTGAAATCGGAACCATGACGCTTACCGTTGGCGCCGCGGATACGTTGTTTCGCTTCAATGTTCCGCAAGGCGTGTGGCAGCCGTGGATAGACGGCGATACCACCAAGTGGGGAATTCTGTTTGAACCTGCCGGGACAGGCGCATTGTTTGATTTCTATAGCGGCGAGGCAGCCACAGGCTTTCAGTCGCTGCTGGAAATCTACGGATTTGAGTATTATGATTCCGCAGGCTCGTGGGTGGATAGCGCGTGGTTTCATACTTTGGCCGCCACTGCTGATGGGTTTCTAGCGACGAGCAATGAAGCGGATAGGTCTCCGAGACAATTGTTAGTTTCGCAGGGCTATCCACAGAGAGCGGCGATCTATTTTCCCACTGCAGAACTCTCCGAGGATTGGTCGCATCAGGTGAATCGC
>CAZVXJ010000080.1:0-10874 GCA_964631675.1 uncultured Alphaproteobacteria bacterium | reverse complement strand
GCTTGGCGGTACCACACTCCTTCCCGCTGAAGTCGTTTGAACCCGTGTTCGTTGAACAGATCATCGAACCGGTCAAAGTAGTACTCAGGGAACATATCGATCACCACCACATTCACGAGTCTTGGCTTCGCTTCAGCAATTAGCGGCAAGATCAGCAGGATAGTAGAGAGCGCAGCCGGACCGAGCAAGGATTTGCCAAATTGCTTCATGATTTCCTCATAGAAAAAAGGCCGATCTCAGTGATCGGCCCTATTCGATGCTTTAACACCGGAGGCATCATCGCACTTCGCGGTGGACGGTATACTTTCTCATGAACGGATTGTACTTCTTCAGTTCAATTCGCTCTGGATCATTGTGCCGGTTTTTCATCGTCGTGTAGCGCGATGGGGAAGCTCCGGCAGCCTTTGCTTCCGTGCATTCGAGATGAATGATTACGCGCCCCTCTTTTCCCTTCTTTGCCATGATCTGTCTCCCGCCTTAAGCCTGCGGCCGAAGTGAACTCGGCAGCCCGTTCTTGGTAATGGTCTTCAGTCCGCGAGCAGACACGCGAACGCGTACCCACTGGCCTGACACTTCGTCGAAAATTCGCTTCCAACGCAGATTGGGATACTGCCACTTGCGGTGTCTATTGTTCGCGTGACTGACCGTATTGGCCTTATGGCGCGATCTTCCGGTAACTGGACAAATTCTCGACATGTTTATCTCAATTCAATTCGATGAGCGAACTCTATTCAATCTCAATACGCCTCTGCGTCCATCACAAACGGCAACAGGGCCAGATGACGCGCACGCTTTACAGCCTTGGTCAATGCTCGGTGCTGAATATTTGTCAGCCTTGTGATCCGACGAGGCAAAATTTTGCTCTGCGGATTCAGGAACTTGGCCAACAGCTTCGTGTCCTTGTAATCAATAAACGAAATGCGGTGTTCTTCCAGATAGGAAGGTTTGCGCTGGTTGGTCCGAACGCGAGCTGCATTCTGATTGCGAGTGCCCGTAGCCCGCTGACGTCCACGAGGACCGCCGCGACCGCCAGACGAACCGCCACCTCCCATTCGACCACCACCACCGCCACCGCCCGGGCGACCGCCCTGTCCAAATGCCATTTGAGAAACTCCGTCAATTTTTCAGAATCACTAATATAACCCGCTTCACTCACATTGTCAAGAGAATTGGTGTTCATCAATTCCCGGCTCTGAAGTCTAGAATCCCTCTTGCAAAGAGGCGTGCCTCCTTGTCTGCCATGCAGATCCACGAATTCGGATTCCTGAAAATTCCCCAACTTTCCCATTTCTGCTCATTGGCAATTGGCCCAAATCTACTTCTGCGCTCAACTTAGCCGAAGTGTTGTGCGCAGTGGTTGACGGCACCACTTTCCCCCTGAATTTCCTGCCACTCATTGATTTTAATGGGCTAAGAGTGTGTCTGTAACGTATATAACACCAATTTCAAGATCCGAAAATTCAAGGAAAATATCCTTGACATTTCAACTCGCGGTCAGGTATATTATCGCCCACTCATGACTCACACAAGATGTTGTGGAGGCGCCTCTTCGTGGAGGACACATGATGTGGATAGGTGGACAGTATATGGGGTTATCCACAGCTTGTGGACATACACTGTGCTCCCCATGGGCCATACCGTTCGTAAAACCGTGATGCTCGCTGGCCGCACCAAGCCTGCATTCAACTACATATTATTTAAGGAGGTTATATCTTGAAATTTGACCGGCGCTTCACACGCGACGCCTCCGAGGCTCTCGAAGATCTTAATTTCGTCAATTGGACCTCAAAGTTGACCTCCCCCGAAGGGAAGGTTCTGTTTGAGGCACGAGATGTTCTGGCCCCAGATAGTTGGTCACAAGTCGCCGTAGATGTTCTTGCACAAAAGTACTTGAGGAAGGCCGGTGTTCCGGCCGCCACCAGACCCGTTCATGAAGAGGGCGTCCCAATTTGGCTCCAGAGACACGAGCCGGACTGGGATGTTCTCTCACGGTTGCCTGAAGAAAGCCGGTTCGGAGCCGAGAAAGATAGCCGCCAGGTGTTTCGCAGGCTGGCAGGGTGCTGGACATACTGGGCTCACAAATCAGGGTATTTTGATGACGAGCAGTCCGCCATAGTTTTCTATGACGAGTTACGATACATGCTGGCCGCGCAGATGGCGGCGCCCAATAGTCCTCAGTGGTTTAATACGGGTCTTCATTGGGCATACTCGATCAGCGGGAATTCCAATGGACACTATTTCTTTAACCCGCTGACACAGCAGGTTGATCGGTCGGCAAATGCATATGAGCGCCCGCAGCCTCACGCCTGCTTCATCCAGTCGGTTGCCGATGATCTGGTGAATGAGGGAGGCATTATGGACCTTTGGGTTCGCGAGGCTCGCCTATTCAAGTATGGATCGGGCACTGGAACGAATTTCTCCTGCATTCGCGGTGAAGAGGAGGGACTTTCAGGAGGCGGATACAGCTCGGGCTTGATGAGCTTTCTCAAAATTGGTGACCGTGCGGCAGGCGCGATCAAGTCCGGCGGCACTACTCGCCGTGCGGCAAAGATGGTATGCCTTGATATCGATCACCCGGATGTTGAAGAGTTTATTCGCTGGAAAGTTGTTGAAGAGCAAAAAGTCGCCAGCCTGGTAACTGGATCGAGACAAATCGAGAAGCACCTCAATCTCGTGCTCGCCGCGATTCAAAATCCGCAAGTTTCCACCGAGTTCAAACTGAGCACCAAAGAGAATCCGGAGCTCAGAGCGGCATTGTCCAATGCACGCAAGGCTATGGTTCCGGAAGCTTACTTGAAACGCACACTCCAACTCGCCGCGGACGGAGTGACATCGCTGCGCTTCGACACCTACGACACGGACTGGAATAGCAAGGCGTATCAAACAGTATCAGGCCAGAATTCCAACAATTCAATTCGCGTAGATCACAATTTTCTGTCGGCGGTCGAGCGCGATGCCGATTGGTCACTAACCGCTCGCACCGATGGCCGGGTTATGAAGACAGTGCGCGCGCGTGAACTTTGGGACGAGGTTTCCGAGTCTGCCTGGATGTGTGCGGATCCCGGACTCCAGTACGACACAACGATCAACGAATGGAATACGTGTGCGCATGACGGCAAAATCCGCGCTTCCAATCCATGTTCGGAATACATGTTTCTGGACGACACGGCCTGCAATCTGGCCAGCCTCAACTTGATGAAGTTTGTCAACCCGGCGAAGCGGGAATTTGATGTCAATGGATTCCGGCATGCGACGCGTCTCTGGACCGTGGTGCTGGATGTATCGGTGGAAATGGCGCAGTATCCGTCGCAGGCAATTGCCAAACGCTCTTACGAGTATCGCACACTTGGTCTCGGTTATGCAAATATGGGCACGCTGAGCATGGTCTTCGGCATGCCGTATGACAGCGAACAATCCCGTGCATGGTGTGGAGCGATCACGGCCATCATGACCGGAGAATCCTACCGCACATCGGGTGAAATTGCGGCCAAACTCGGTCCCTTTCCAGGGTTCATTCGCAATCGGGACTCTATGCTGAAAGTGATCCGGAATCATCGCCGTGCGGCGTATAACGGAGCACTGGACCCATATGAGGGTTTGTCGGTCAAACCGGTTACTCTCAGATACGAAAAGTGTCCCAAGGAGCTTGTCGACGCAGCCCGTGAATGCTGGGATGATGCATTGGCTATCGGGCTGCAGCATGGATACAGAAATGCCCAGTCTACGGTGATTGCTCCAACCGGTACTATTGGTTTGCTGATGGACTGCGACACCACGGGTATAGAACCCGATTTCGCACTCGTCAAATACAAGAAACTGGCCGGTGGTGGTTACTTCCGTATTATCAACAGCGCGGTTCCGATGGCGCTCGAAGGCCTGGGCTATGCAGAAGATCAGATCCGGCAGATCACTCAATTCGTTCGAGGCACAGGTGTGCTCGAAGGGGCGCCGTTTGTCAATCGCGACTCGCTGGCCAGAAAGGGAATGCCCGAGGCGGCACTCAAACGCATTGATGACGTACTCAAGAGTGCTTTCGACCTTACCTTCGCGATTACGCCTTGGATTGTGGGAGCCGACGTCGTCGAAAAGGACCTCAAAATTTCAGACGAAAAACTGAAGCATTCCGGAGGGGACCTCTTGACGGCTCTCGGTTTCTCAAGAAGAGAGATTCGTTCGGCAAATGACTACATCTGTGGTCATATGACCATAGAGAATGCACCGCATCTTAAAGACGAACATTTGCCGATCTTCGATTGTGCAAACAAATGTGGACCGTCCGGTCAACGCTACATCTCGCCCTTGGCACATCTACAAATGATGGCCGCTGCTCAGCCGTTTATCAGCGGTGCGATTTCCAAGACGATAAACTTGCCCAATCACGCAACTATCGCTGACATTGAAGATTGCTACGCGCGCGGATGGAAGATGATGCTGAAGGCACTGGCCCTCTATCGTGATGGTTCAAAACTCTCGCAGCCATTGAACTCAGTCGCCGACGAGACTTTCGAAGCAGAAGCCGAATCTGAAACGGAGACTTCCACCACCCGGCAGATTCAGGAACTTGCCGCCGTGGCTGCGCAGCAGATGATGAGACGGCGCTTGCCCGATCGCCGTTCAGGTTACACGCAAAAGGCGCGCATCGGGGGCCACAAAGTCTACTTGCGTACAGGGGAATATGAAGATGGGTCGCTGGGCGAGATCTTCCTCGATATGCACAAAGAAGGTGCGGCCTTCCGCAGCCTCATGAACTGCTTCGCGATTGCTATTAGCCTCGGTCTTCAGCACGGGGTTCCGCTGGAAGAGTATGTGGATGCTTTTGTGTTCACGCGCTTCGAGCCGAACGGCGGCGTGCAGGGCAATGAGCACATCAAATCCGCTACCTCCGTCATCGATTACATTTTCCGCGAACTTGCAATTACGTATCTTGGCCGGAACGATCTTGCGCACGTGGAACTTGCCGCCGAGACCATGCGCAGCGACACCGTGCAGGGCGCGGGAGAGGATGACGAGTTTGTCGCACCGCAGACGGTGCATGACAATATTGAAGAGCAGTCGATCAGCAGTGGCGCTGATCCGATGAGTATGAAAACACAAGCCACCGCGATCGCGCCGTCTCCGCAGCCTGTGCCTCACGCAACGCCGCTGCACGCACCGAATCCGCATCTCCATGTAAACGTTCACACCTCCAGTCACAATGGAAACGGCAACGGGAATGGGAAGCATGACTGGGCGACGTTGATCCACGAAGCCAGACTGAAAGGCTTCGAGGGTGATTGCTGCCCCGATTGCGGAGGCTTCACGATGGTGAGAAACGGTACTTGCCTCAAATGCACTCGGTGCGGGGGAACAAGCGGTTGTAGTTGATTTGACGCAGAGTGCTGGATAGAAACCGAAGCCGCTCGCGACAAATTTTCAGCGGAATCGTTGAAACTCACCTCACAATGTGGAAAGCCGGAACAGCCTGTTCCGGCTTTTTCCTATGGCCACTCTCCCACCTTGCATCAACCCCTAATTTTTTGTTTATTGTACGATTCCGTTGGCAACACGAATGGCGTCTATCCTCCTCTACCGATATTTAACCCTTTGTTCTGCAATAGCATAAAAACTGGTTTAAGAGCGGCCTGCGTGATTCTGGCGATGCTCGCCTTTGGATGCGCTCACCGCTCAGTCGTTTCACAGCCAACGCCTCCGCCTGCAGTGGCTGATACCTCCTTTGCCAGAGCTACGGTTGTCACGGGTGCCAATGGCATGGTGGTCAGTGCTCACCCACTTGCATCAGAGGTTGGATTGTCGGTATTGAAAGACGGTGGGAATGCCATTGATGCCACGCTTGCGACTCTTGCCGCGCTGAATGTGGTCGAGCCTCATGCTTCCGGTTTAGGCGGCGGCGGATTTCTACTTTACTACGATGCGACGGAAGACAGCTTCTTTGTCCTCGACTACCGGGAACGCGCTCCGGCACGCCTGAACCGCGCACGTTATTTCAATCCGGCAGATACGCTGAAACTCGTCCTGCGCACCGGCGGATCGTCTGTTGCTACACCGGGCGCACCTGCAGGATGGCAAGCCATGTATTCGCGTTTCGGCACCAAGTTGCTGCCGGAACTATTTGCGCCGGCGATCGCCATCGCAGACAGCGGCTACGCAATTTCCGACAAGCGCGCAGCGATCATCCTCGAACACCATGAAGAGCTGCTCGCCGATTCGAATCTTTCTCGCGTTTTCCTCCAGGAGGGCCTTCCGCCGGCAGCGGGTTTTGTAATCAAACAGCCCAAACTTGCGAATCTGCTTCGCTTTCTTTCGAAAACGCGGTTGGAGAATGCATACTATCCACCCATCTCAACAGCGGTTACAGCAGCCGCTGGCAAGGCAAACGGCACGATCACATCGGCGGACCTAATCAACTACCGCGTGAAAGAGCGGGCACCCGTTCGCTGTATGTACCATGGGTTCGAGATCATCTCATTGCCGCCACCGGCCGGGGGCACAACCCTGCTCGAGATTCTGAAACTTGTTGAACCGCTCGATCTGGTATCATTGGGCCACATGAGCGCGAACTACATTCATGCTCTGGCTTCAGCATCCCGTCAGGCGCTTTCCGATGCGGACGCATGGCTTGCCGATCCCGACTTCTCCAGTGTACCTGTCGACGCACTGTTATCACAAAGTTGGCTGGACTCCGCCCGGTCTCGACTGCCGATGGATACCCTTCCCGACAAAATCACCGTGCTGGATTCGCTGAAAGCCTTTGGTCCGGGCAATACCACTCACTTGGTAGTGGTCGACAGTGCCGGTAACATGGTCAGCCTTACCCAGAGCATAAATTACTTCTTTGGATCAAACGTGTTTGTGCCGGAGTGGGGCTTGCTGCTCAACAATCACATGGCTGATTTCGCTGCCGACACCGTCAGTGCGCGCGGTATCGCGCCGCTGCACCGCCCTCCATCCAACATGGGTGCAACGATTATTCGCAAGAACGGTGTGCCTGTTCTGGTCATTGGTTCTCCGGGCGGTCCCCGCATTGCACCGACGCTCGCGCAAATTATCATTTCAGTGCTTGACTTTGAGATGCCTCTGGATGACGCGCTGAATGCGCCGCGGTTCTTTCCGGCAAAAAAAACGCTGGTAGTTGAATCGCGCGTAGCTGATTACGTGCTGAAAGACCTTGCAGCGCGTGGCTGGAAAGTTTTTCCGAATGGCCATCTCAATTCCTATTTTGGCGGTGTTCATGCAATTCAGATTGTTCCGAACGGAATGCTCTTAGGATCAGCCGACCCACGACGTGACGGAGCGGTGGCAGGTTACTGAAAGTGTATCCTGGGTTCACCGCACTGTTGATGGTATTTGCCCTCGCGCTTCCGTCGCTGGCGGGTCGGCGGCACCCCGCCTATCGCGAGATGCTGGAAGCCGCACGGATGATGCAGAGAGCGTCGAGCGCCATACTCGAATTCAAGATTGAAAATGAAATTCTGGACGACTCCTTGGATGTAAATCGAACAGGATACATAGGAGTAGAATTCTCGTCCATTACGTCGACGGTCGGAACTCTCAGCGCCAAGAGAACATCCGCCAATCCGGACTTTGCGGCCTACATTGTCCGGGAACTGATTGACCATGGGCTCTCATCGGACGATTCGATTCTTGTAGCCATGACCGGGTCGTTCCCCGCACTTAACATAGCGGTTCTCTGTGCGGCTGAAGTGCTCGAGATTCCTTTGGTCACCATGGCTTCGCTTGCTGCGTCAAGTTATGGTGCAAATCAAGAGGAATGCACGTGGCTTGACATTGAGAATTTACTCGTGGATCGAGAGATTATCTCTCACCGAAGTGATGTCGTTACACTTGGTGCTGCGGGAGATCGCGGAGGCGGACTTCCCGAAGATGGAAAAGACTTGCTGAGACGTCGTGCCCATCAGCTCAAATACGACCTGAGCGAGGCCCCAACTTCCCGCAGTCAACTCAAGTTGAGAAAAAAGCTCTCCGGATCAAGCGATACGTACGCACTCTTGATTAACATTGGCGGCAACCAGACCGTAGTGGGGAAGGAGGGACGTGTTCTGCCCGGCGGCTGGATTGATCCGGACGAAGTGGCTGCGGAACTGGATAGTCTCGAGTCATCGTCACTGATGTTTGAGTTTTTGCGGTCCGGGATACCGGTCTTGAACCTGTTGCATGTGGAGGACATTGCCGAGAAGGCGGGGATTCCTATCGATCCGATTCCGTTGCCGCCCGTCGGAAAATCCTCGCTCTATTCTGCTCGTGACAAACCATAAGTCGGTCGGATGACGCCGGACATAGTTGCCCTGATAGTCATGGTGATTGTGCTCGCAGCGAGTGTTTTTCTTCTGCGTGTACCCACTGGTCTGGCACTGGCCCTTGCGTCGGTCGGAGGAGCCTTGGCGGGCGGATTCGGATTTCCAGTTCGCCATCTCGCTGAAGGCACGATGCTCTACCTCGATCCGATTCTGATCGTCTTAACATCGCTTTTCTTCATGCGAGTCTTTGAGCATTCGGGCGGACTCGCCGCCTTGAACTCCGTGTTGTTGCGCCGATTTGGCAGCACTCCTTCCATACTGCTCATCGTGCTCACGCTCTTTGTCATGTTCCCCGGCATGCTCACAGGATTGACCGCCCCGTGTGTCCTTACCACAGGTGCTATGGTCGCGCCGCTGCTGGTTCGTGCCGGACTTTCTGCAGCCCGGGCTGGTGCATTCATCGCGGTTGCAGCTTTCTTTGGGATGGTCGCGCCGCCAGTGAATATATGTGCGATGATCATTGGCGGAGGGGTCGACATGCCCTACATTGGATTCGGATTACCGCTTACCCTTGCGTCTTTTCCGCTTGCCTTCGGATCATCTTTCTTGATTGCCGGCTCGGTAAGAAGAGAGTTGCGCTCGATTTCGCGGGAGGCTCAGACTATCACTGCGGTAAGCCCTGTGCTCTTCACTCCGCTGGTACTCATTCTGGTGTTGATTGCAGGACCTCGACTCATCCCATCGATTGTTCCTGATCTTGGAGTGCCATTAGTGTTTGTGCTCGCTGCGGCCACAGCCTTCGTCTGCGGCAAGAGAGTTGGCCTCGGCGAGTCTGCCCGGTGGGCGACCCAACAATCACTACCGATTCTGGCGCTGTTGGCAGGAGTTGGCATCTTTATTCAGGTGCTGACATTGACCGGAGCCCGTGGCCTCATCGTAGTTAATACCATGCTGTTGCCGGAATGGGCGCAATTGGCCGGCATGACTCTGCTTGTGCCGGTGTTTGGCGGTGTATCTGCATACGGAGCCAGCAGCGTGCTCGGCGTGCCGTTCCTGCTTGCCATGCTCGAGAGACATGAAATAATTGTTGCCGCAGCGTTGTCGCTGCTGGCGTCTATCGGCGATTTTCTTCCACCCACCCGACTTGCCGTTGTGCTCTCGGCATCGGTGGTTTCAGGACGAGAGCGAGAAATCTTGCGGTGGTGTTTCGTACCTGCCGTGCTGGCTTTGCTGCTTGGCCTCGGCATGATCCTCGCCGCAAATCCGCTTTCGAGATTACTTGGTTTGGACTGAGCATGTTTCACTCGATTCACTTCTGGTCTTATTACTTCATTGCGCTGGTTGCGGCAATTTTCGTCTGCCACCGATTGTGGCGGGAAAAGCGATTGGCCGATCAGGCCGTCGCAGCGCTTGCACTGCTTCCGTTGTTGTTGCGAATCCTGCTGCTGAGATAAGCTAATGCGAATTGAAGACATCTCACGCCTGCTGCTAATCGCCGCTCTTGCGTTCGTTATTGTTGTGGCAGGAAGTGAGTTCCGGCTGCAGCGGCAATGCGAGCAGTTGTTTCCGTCGAGTGCACTTTCTTCTACCAGGAAGCTCTCCGACTACCTGCCTGATCTGCAAAATACAACCGCCGAAACTGAAGTATATATCTTTGACTCGGGAGCGCCAGGTGGTACTGCTTTGATACTTGGCGGAGTCCATCCAAATGAACCTGCGGGTTACATTGCAGCATATATATTGGTAGAATGCCTCACGATTGCGAGTGGCAAAGTCATCGTCATACCGCGATCGAACAACTCTGCATTTACACACACCGACCCGGGTGAAGCAATGCCGTCAGGATTCACCATTAAAACCCCCTCCGGTGAACGGAGATTCCGTATCGGCAGCCGTATCTCGAATCCGACTGACCAATGGCCCGATCCGGAAATTTATCTTCATTACCCGTCCGGCCAGACACTGTCGGGTAGTGAAACACGAAATCTGAATCGCGCTTTTCCTGGAAGAACGAACGGCACAATTACTGAACGAGTTGCGTACGCGATTACTCAACTGGTGGAGCGGGAGCACGTGGACCTCGTTATAGACCTGCACGAAGCATCTCCTGAATACCCGGTTATCAATGCTATTGTTGCCCACCAGCGCGCTCTCGACTTGGCCGCAGTGGCGAATCTCAGTTTGCAAATCGAGAATTTGAACTACTCGCTTGAACCTTCTCCTGAGAACTTTCACGGGCTATCGCATCGTGAACTTGGCGATGCGACGCCCGCATATGCTACACTGATGGAAACGGCCAATATCGCACAGGGCCGCCTGCGCGGAGCCATGACGAGCGAGAAGGTCTGCACTGGTATAGACCATTGCTATGAGAAAGCATCGGTTGCCGGTTTGGTTCGAGTTCCGTTCGACTCGAATGGCATTCCTCTCGATGTGCGAGTGGGAAGGCACCTTTCCGGTGTGCATGCATTGATTGAAGGACTTTCATTCACAAATCCAGATAAGGCCATCTCCTTCACTGGAGTTCCGCACTATGCCGACGTCATGCAGCATGGCAGCGGATTCTATTTAGTTAATCCGATTCCCTAACCAATAATTCTCTCTTATGAAAATCATCCC
>CAZVXJ010000079.1:0-10943 GCA_964631675.1 uncultured Alphaproteobacteria bacterium | reverse complement strand
CATTTCTGATACCGAGCTTTCTTGCCAATGCAGATCCTATCTGCACATCCAAAGAGCCGGGCGCGCCAAACGTCAAAGTGAGAATTGCGTCCCGATGACAAGATTCCATAGCTGCTGCAAGCAGGAATCGTGAATCCATTCCGCCTGAAAGCGGTACAACCAGTTGATCGATTCCGGCCGTTTGTGCCCGTACGTCATCAATCAAACACTGCGCGATATCTTGCGGGTGAAAGCCGGGATGGGCCTCACGTCTGTGGACGGGCAAATGAGCACGAGAAGAGACCTTTGCTTCAATGCCCTTAAATACAACCTGCTCACCACAATCGATCGCGAAAACACCCGTGAGCGGCGTATGCTGGCAAGGAAGGTATCCATACCGGAATAGGTAAGGTACACCCCGTGGTTCGAGTGCGGGCTTTGGGTTCGCAAGCTCATACAAATAGCGCAGAGAATTCGTCAGGAGCCAGCCGTTATCAACCTGGTAGTAATACCACCGTGCCAAGTTAAACAAGTCGGAACGGACCATCAGAGACTGAGCTGGCTTGTCCCACGTGAGCCGCAGCCAACCGCCGTCAGGTTCAAGCTCGTCGCCGGTTGATAATCCCGCAAAAAAGCTATATCTTTCTGCGGAATCTGCCACATCGACGCGAGGATACCAGGGGCCACGGGAATCATCACGGGAAATAGACAACTTCCAGTGCGCATCGCTTGTGCGCGACCATTCAAAGGCGATAAACATCGGAAATCTTAGACGACGAGCGAAAGCGCAGAAACAAATCGCTCCATTTGGGCAGGATTGCCAAGTGTGATGCGCACGTAGCCGGTCATACCCGGTAAGTGGCTCATCGATCGGACATAAATATGACGGGCAGAAAGCGCACTCATCACTCGTTGTGAATCCTTCAAATGAATGAGCACAAAGTTCGCCGGCGATGCGCGAAACGGAATCCCGAGCTTGTTTAGTCCGGCCTCAAGAATTTCCTGACCCTTCCGCACCTGATTGAGAGTCGCACTCAGGAACTCGTGATCCGAAAGCGCCGCCATGGCGGCAATCTGTCCAACCATCGACACGTTTTTCCCATTCCGAATCAGGTTCAGCGTTTCAATGTTTCCCGAAGAAGCAATGACATATCCCAGGCGCAGGCCTGCGAGTCCATAGGCTTTTGAGAAAGTGCGACAAACCAGCAAATTAGGCAGACCAACCGACTCGGGAATCACGGTAACCCCCGAGTATTCGGCATAGGCTTCGTCAACGACAATCATCGTCTCAGGCACGCTCTTCGCAAACTGTGTAAGTTCTCCGGCCGGTACGAGCCAGCCGGTGGGATTATTGGGGTTGGCCAGATAAATCATGCGCGGCCGGTGCTTCGCCGCGAGTGCCGCGAGTTCTGTACCGCTCAGTGAATAGATGTCTTCCGGTCCGTCCAACACCACCTTGCATTCGGCTTCAAGCGCGTAGATACGAAAATTGTCATAGGTCGGCGAGACCATTAATACCGTTTCTCCGGCGCGAGTGAAAATTCTTGCCGCGGCGTGCAGCGCTGAGTCGGATCCGCAATAAGTTTGCACGCATTCAGCACCGACTTTCCAATGCCTTGCCAGCATGTCGCGCAACTCCCGCGAGTCTGCATCCGGGTACCAGTTTAGTGAATTCGGGCGCTGCAGAAACTTCGTGAGCGCCTGAAACACCTTTGGCGATGGCGGCAACGGTGATTCGTTCCAATCCAGCTTGAGCGGTTCCGCGTTATCGGGCAGGAACCAGGCGGCCTGATTGCTCGGTTTATAAGGTTGAATCGAATCGAGTCGGTTGACTGAGAATGCATGCTTGCTCATTTATACCTCACCAATTCCGGCTTATCATGTTCACGCCATCTTGTGCGGAGTCTTTTTGCCACGGGCAAGAGACCTGCTGACTTCAGAACGCTGCGGGCGACTGTTCGAAGACTGCGTGACTCGGCCGCGCGATGTTCGACTTCCCGTCTGGCAACTTTTTCGGGGGGAGCCAACGCCATAATTGCCTGGTAAGAAGATGGCGAAGGCCATTCACTGAATACCGTACAAGCCATGCCGATTTCATGCGGTGCATGGGCATCGCTTCCGGCGGCATATGATTTTCCCGTCGCCTCGGCAAGTTTCAGTGCAAGTTTATTTTCCGCTGCGGTGCACTTGCGATTGAAAACTTCGATAATCTCGGCCTGCTCGGCAATCCACAGTTTGTCCGCTTCGGAATGTTTTGACGCCGCGCCGAGTATTCCTGAATACTCACGGTAGGGATGCGGAAGATACACAATTCCTCCTTGCGCGCGTATCTCAGCCACAACCTCGCGCACATGAACCGCGCGTGGCGCCTCTTTCAGAAACAATCCGATCAGGTGCGTTCCGTCGAATAATGTGCGCTCGCAGCCTGCAATCAAGTCAATGTGGTCTTTCGGCCATATTTTGGACAACTCCGTCACACCATCCATCGTGTCGTGATCCGTCAGCGCGATGCCGGAAAGTCCGCGTCGCCTTACAATCTTGACGAGACTCTCAAAGGCTGTTTCACAATCTGCCGACGCGCACGAGTGTACGTGCAAATCATAGGAATATAGACCGGACATCGTGCTTTCAGAGTGATCAGGACAAATGCAACTGAATTGAAACTGCAAAGAACATACCAAGAAAATAGCGGAAAGTCAAGCGTTTGGATGGCAACACGATGAGCGAAGCATCGGTCGCGCCGCCGCGCCGCCGCGTGTTGCGCAATATCTTCTTTTCAGTCCTGACGAAAACCTCAGGCGTCATCTTTACGTACCTAACCACGCGCCTGCTGGTCGAGACCTTGGAGGTGCAGGAGTACGGCCTGTATTCGCTGTTGTTCATGGGTGTTCTGCTGGGCGATGGGTTCGCACTGATTCTGCGCTGGGGAATTCCCGACGTGATGTACCGTTTTCTGCCGGAGTACTTCTCGCGCGGAGAGTTTCAGATTATAGCCCGCCTGCAGCGAGCGGCGATGCTCATCATGGCGGCCACCGCCACCACTGCAGCAATCATCACCTATTTTCTTGCTGACACCATTGCACAGGCGGTAAACTATCCGGGATCAGGCGATTTGCTGCGCGTCTTTTCTGTCGGAGCCTTGGCGTTTTTGATGGCGGAAAACTACCGTATTCTGCTGGCCAGCTTGTTTCAGCAACAGGCGATCTTTGCGGTAGTTACCGTCTACAACATCATACGGCTCGCAGCGATCTACTATGTGTTCCAGTATCATCGCAGTCTTGACGCGGTAGTATGGGCCGAATCTGCCTTACTCGTGGTTCATTGGATTCTCTTCGCGGGTGCATACCGCTTTCGCGTATTTCCCAAATTGCATCCGGCGGGAGTTGTACAAGCCGCTCCTTCAGCAGTCCCGTGGCAACGATTTCGCCGCTATGGAGTATTGCAATGGTTGAACGAGATTGGCGTGACGGTGCTGGGTGCAGCCACGGACATTTTACTTGTAACGGGTCTGCTCGGAGGTGTGCAGGCTGGGTTCTATGGCCTGGCAAATCGCATCCAGCAAATTGTGCGCGGCGTACTTCCGCACAAGATGTTTGACGCCATGATTGAGCCGATGTTCTTCAGTGAATACGGTGCCGCGCGGGAGCGATCGGAATTCGGATACAATCTTCTGCTGAAAGTATCTATGTTCATTTCGATCCCGACCGCACTCTGGCTGGCCATGATGGCGCGGCCCGTAATTGTGGAACTGTTCGATCCGCGATACGGCGAGGCGGCTCCCATTCTCGCCGTCACCGCTCTTTTTTTCCCGATGCTCGCGATGCGTACTCCGATGTCGCTGGTGATTCAAAATGCTGAGCGCAGCGACCTGTTGCTCTATTCAAAAATTACCGGTGTCATCAAGATTCTGCTGGGACTCTGGCTGGTACCGCGGGGGGGTGTAATGGCCATGGTCTGGATTTCAGGATGCGCCATGACTGCACAGAACATTATGCTGTTCTACTGGATGAGTGCGAAGTTAAGCACGCGCACGGACCTTTTGGGTATCGCCAAACAGACTTTATGTGCACTCATTACGGCAGCCATTTTCTGGCTTGTTCGAAGCTCATTTACCGGCGTACTTGGAATATTTGCCGGTGTGATGACATTCGGCACAATCTACCTTGCCTTGTGTCTGGTAATTCGTTCATTCACAGAGGAAGAGCGGAACCTGATTAACTCAAAGCTGAAACGTAATCTCTGGCGGTTCTGATCCACTTCAGCCGAAAGGGACCCACGCCATCCAAGGCGAGTATAACATAAGTGGGCCTTGGTCCTTCATAGTACCGAGGCACCCACAGCACGTCAACGCAAAAGATAAACATTAACAGATGCTTACATAGAGGTGTACACGCCTCTCATGCTGGTTAAAGTCATCATTAATAATATTTTAAACCATACTGGCAAACACAATCCGGGGTTAGAGCATCCGCCCGAACACTTCGTGTACGATAGTTCATCGATAAAGCCCTTGATTTTCACATAATATTGAGCTAAATTTAAGTCTCACGGGTCAGTATCGGGTCATTACCGATTTTACCCACCAACGTGGTAGCTCAAATCGCAATTAGATAAACCAGAGAGAGGATTCGTATGAATCGAATTTTTACCCTCGCCGCAATGATCCTGATGGCCACCATCTGGCTCGGTTGTTCATCACCGATGCAGCAGGCCCAGAAGATGTTCAATGCGGGACAGTACGAGGAATTGATCGCGAAATTCGCGGCCAATCCGGAACTTGCCGGTGTCGTCCAACAAGCCAAGGACAAAATCGCTGAGAAACTGCTTGCTGAAGGCAAATTTCAGGATGTCTTGACCAACTATGCAACTAGTCCTGCCGCCCGCGAAGCCAAGAACAAGCTCGCGGAGCAAGCATTCATGGCCGGCAACTACCAGGAAGTTGTAATGAAGTACATGGACACCCCCTGGGGAATGCAGGCTAAGATGAAGATGGATTCCATCGCGAATGTCGCCGCAGGTGGCACTCCCGCCAAGCCGGGTGAACCTGCCAAGCCGGGCCAGCCGACCAAACCGGGCGATACCGGAGCGAAGGCCGCGCTTGAGAAGGAAGCCCAGGACGCTTTGGACAAAATCTTGGCCATCAAGGTTCCTGCCGCAAAGACCAACATGCTGGCGGAGTTCGTGAAGAATCCCAAGTGGGCTGGCACGAAGGCTCTGGAAAAAGCCAAAGCCGCTCAAAAGTAAACGACAACCAACAAGGAGCAGACATAGCATGATACGCAAACTCTACCCGTGGCTGATGGTTCTGGGCATCGCAGGATCGCTTTTTATGGCCGGATGCAAGGAAGACGACGAAGAAGATCCGGCACCGCATCCCATCGTGGGACATTGGGTTGCCAGTAATCCGATTGACTACGGTTTTACGCAGCTGGAGCAGTTCTTCAATGAAGACAACAGCTATCGCCAATTTGGAGCGATTTCCGGTCTGGGCGACTATGACGAACGCGGCACTTGGGCTTTCACTCAGGCTGATTCCGTGCGTTTCCAGATTGCAACGGTCAATGGTCAGCCGCCGCAGGGAGTCAACACCTACTCGGCCACCTATGACCTGACCGGAACGAACAATAATACGCTGGTGCTGCAGTTCCGCGATGATCAGGGAACTGCTGTCAACGTCACGTTCGCCCGTCAATAGTTTTCCTCCTCGCATTACACTCGAGCAAATGAAAAGTCGCGGAAGCTTCGGTTTCCGCGACTTTCATATTTCGGACACAGACTCGGTTGATACGTCATCACAATGAAGTGAGGGAGAGCGAATAACCTTCATTCCAAAACAATCCCGCGACATGATCGCGGGATTGTTGTTACTGGTCTCAGTTGATTACTAACGAGAACTTTCTATTTCAGCAAGACAAATTTCGCCGGAAGAGTAAAAGCTCCAGAATCAATATCTTTTAGGCGAAGAAAATATATTCCCGTGCTGAGGCCGACGGGTGTAAAAGAAATGTCTCGAGATTCACTTGTGACTTTAACGATCTGACTGTGAACAAGCTGTCCGGCCAGGTTGTAGACAGAAATTTCTTGCGTGCCGCTAAACGCGAGCGGGATCCGAAACATGAAGCTGTTGTTGGCGGGATTGGGAAAAACGAAAGGCGCCTCAAAGTTCTCCGGCAGAGCTTGAGGATGCGGTTGGACACTGGTCATCGAATCGGTCGTATCCGTCAGCCACGGGTCATAGAGAACAAGATCGCTGATCGCTCCTCCGCTGCCGCCTGGATTCGAGGAATGCGTCGGCCCCGATTCATCTCCCCACCAGTTAAATCGAGCATCGAAACTGCTTAATGCTGAAGTGAGAGCCTGACCAACCTCTTCAAATCTGTTATTCCGCGCGATGGATTGCAGCGTGTCGGAGGTGCGTTGCTGAAAAACATCAGGCGTGGCATCAGGCTGCATATTCTCGATGAAATTGTGGTTAAACTCGAAACGGCTGGTGGACCAAACGACATTGGCAAAGGAATTATGCGTTTCCGAGTCGCGAAATTCATTCGAGTCCACCCGGGCGAGCAATCCGCGATCATAAAGTTCCGAGCAACGCAGGTAGATGGCTTGGCCGCCTTGAAGCACGACACTGGTGTTGTCAAAAAACTGATTACCGACAATCTCGACCGGCAGTGGATCGGCTACGTCGCATAGCACGTCCACTTGAATGGCTGCGATGCCGAGTTGCAACTCAGAAAACACACAACCGCGAATCGATATGTCTCCTCGTGCGATCACTTGCAAAGGAGCAAATGCCTGAGGACCGGAGGGACCAAAACGACAGTTTCTTATGGCAATGTCGCTACTCGACACATTCAGCAGATGTCCGTCCTGATTACCGGTGAAAAGGCAGTTTTCCACCGTGGAGCCGTCCCCACACCAAACCAGTGACCAGCCATTGCCGTTAAAGCGACAATTACTGGCACGCAGTGTATAACCCTGTGCGATGACGCACGAGTTGTGACATCCGCGAAACTCTGAGTGATCAGTGATGACAGTCGGGCAATAGCCGCCGACTGCGGTGTGACAGGAATCGAACAAGCAATTCCTGATGGACAACGAAGCCGCTTGATTGTTGATTCCACCAATTCGTTGTTGATCGCGACCCTCACGCATTGTCCAGCGATTCCGAAAAGTCATGTACTCGATCCAGACTTGGGAATTGCTTGAAAGCATTAGGCAAGCCATCGTATCCGAACGAGGAATACTTGAAGGATCTACCATCGGATTAGACAACATGGTAGTGTCCTGATCGACATCGCCGATCATCGTGAACGGGAAATCCGGCCCGATGAGCGCTTCTTCATACACCCCAGGACTAATGAGCAGCGTGTCACCACTCTGTATGTTATCTAAGCCTGATTGAATTGTTGGCAACTGCACAGGAATACGGATGATGAGCGCTTGCGCTTGCAGTGCGAGCAAGAGCAACCCAAGCCCGGATAGCGCCGATAAGCGGAAGCTCATGGGCAAACAATTACATCACGACTTAGCGAACCGTGCGCTGTGCAATTCTCATCACAATCTGCACACCCCTGGCCGCCGGCATTGCAAAAAGTCTTGCAGACATAAAGTGTGTAAGTAAGGCCAGTGAGAAGTGTGACCGTGCAGCAGTTGTCACAATCGCCATTATTGCATGCAATGATATGACAATGGCCGTACAAGGTACTTCCGCTGAAGAGATTCACACAGGATTGGCAATCAGAACATTCGCCTTCGGTACATGTAACCCACGCGCACAGGCTGTAATCCCCGGAACACGGAATTGTAAAAGTCTTTGTAACGCAATCATGGCTTTGCGCAGTGCAATTTTCAGAACATGTTGCATCGGTTGTGTGAACACAAAGGGCGCAGGACTCATCCGGTCCGCCCCCACCTTGAGCAAAAACAGCCGAGGTCGAAAACAGGCCAATTGCGAGCAGAAACGGCGCTTTCATAACAACCTCCAAAACCAGGCGTTACCAGATAACCCGAGTCCAGCACGTGGGCCGGACGTTTGATCTGGGTCACCCCATAAGTAGCAAAAAAAACGACTTTGTCAACAACGTGCAAAATTTCACATAGCGGTTTTCGCTTGCGATGCAAAGGAAGACCAGTACTTCTTACTCGCCCCAAAACGAACAATCCCGCGAGATAATCGCGGGATTGTTGTTTGTTTGACTACACCATTTCGTCTTCGGCGTGCATGTTGATGCCCAGGTCACGCGCCTTTTTCCATAGTGTAGTGCGGTCAATCTTGAGCAGCCGTGCCGCGCGGATCACATGCCCTCCCGAGGCTTGTAGCGCTTGCTCAATAAACAGCTTTTCGAACCCTTTCACCGCGGCTTTAAGCGGTCCGGGAGTCAAGAGTTCTCCCGTGTCATTTTTTGTCGGCTGATAAAGCGTGGGGAATGTCACTCGTGCCGTGTTACCTGCCGCCAGGTCTGCTGTAGTCGGTACAGCCGGATTCAGGAAATTCAGGACTTCCGGTCCGATCACAGTTCCTGTTGTTGCGAGTATTGCGCGTTCGATAACGTTTTCAAGTTCTCTGACATTCCCCGGCCATGTATGATTCAGGAACATCGCCATGGCCTCGTCCGTGATTGAGAATCCGCCGCGATTCAGTCGGCCGCCAATCTTGTCAATGAAGTGCGCGCACAACATCGGAATGTCTTCGCGGCGTTCACGCAGCGAAGCAATCGTAATCGGCACGACATTCAACCGGTAGTACAAGTCCAGCCGGAATCGCCCTTCCTGAATCAGTCGCTCCAGGTCGCGGTTCGTGGCAGCGATGATGCGAATGTTAACCGGTATCTTCTTGTTGCTGCCCAACCGCTCAATCTCGCGATCCTGCAGCACATTCAGCAGTTTGACTTGAGTCGAGAGGGTGATGTCGCCGATTTCGTCAAGGAATACTGTGCCGCCATTGGCCACCTCAAATTTGCCCTGACGCATCTGTCGAGCGTCTGTGAATGCGCCCTTTTCGTGGCCGAATAATTCACTCTCAAGAAGAGTTTCGGGCAGCGCGGAGCAGTTTACCTTCACAAACGGCTTATTCGAACGCGCCCCTTCAAAATGCAGCGCACGCGCCACCAGCTCTTTGCCGGTGCCGGTCTCTCCGCGGATGAGTACGGTCGTATCCACTTCGGCAACGTCGCGAATTACGTCGAACACTTTATGCATCAGGGGCGAACGTCCAATCAGGCCACCCAGCTTGTGGTCGCCGCCAAGTCTGCGCTTGAGCTTTTCGACTTCACCCGCCAGTTTCAAATTTTTCAAGGCAGAGTCCACTGCCGTTGCCAGCAACTGCACATTATTGGACAAAGGGATGTAGTTGGTCGCACCGTGAGCCAGAGCGGCCGTCAGATAGTCTTCGGTTCCCTCATCGGCGTAGACGAGCACCGGAAGCTGCTGGTTGTCCTTCCTGATCTTGTCAAGAAACTCCATGCCGGATGAATTGGTCAGATTAATATCACAGATCACAAGATCAATGGCCTCGTTATCCAGACGATTCAATGCTTCGTTTGGGTCGGATTCGGTCACCACCTGGTACCGTCCAAGTGACAACAACTTGTCCGCCAATTCGTGCAGCTTGGGGGTCTCTTCATCGATGAGTAGCAGAGTCGGATGTTGCATCGTCCGGAATCTCCTCCTAAAAATGGGTTATGGCAGGTGCCGCGGGTGTGTGATTCAACCGCCCGTGAACCGGGAGGTGTAGACGGGGTCGCGCTCTCGTCCGAGCACCCCATGTCATTCAAGTTATCGGCAGAGAGGCACGATGTCTTGAGTTCTCAACCGCCATTATTTGGACTTGCCATGCCCAGTTTCAATTTGGCGACTAATTGTGTAGAAAATCGATAGTTTGGTTAAAAATGTGATATTCAGCTCAATAGGAAAAATTGACTTTCTTCAACCTGCAGGGTATATTTGTAGTTAGGGAAGTACTACCCTTGGTGAAACGTGAACCAGGGATTCACTTCCCCAACTCTAACTTTGTGAGTCATTCATGGACCTCTATTCAGGTGTGTGGGTCGCCCTCGTGACCCCTTTCAAAAATGGCGAAATTGATGAGCCCGCCTTCCAGCATCTTGTCGAGGATCTGGCCGCACGGGGCGTCCGTGGCTTTGTGCCTCTCGGTACGACAGGCGAGGCCAGCACCCTCAAACCCGAGGAGCGTCGGAAGATCATTGGCCTTTGCATCGAAGCGGCCGGAGATGTGTCGGTTTCGCCGGGCTGCGGAACAAACAGTACGGAAGAGACGATGGCCCGCGTGAAGGAGGCCGCGGCCCTTGGAGCCAGTGGTGCGATGGTCATTACACCATACTACAACAAGCCAACGCAGGAGGGGCTGTACCGTCACTTTAAGGCGGTTGCGGACTCCACCGATCTTCCGCTGTTACTCTATAATGTTCCTGCGCGCACCAGTGTGAATATGCTTCCGGAAACTGTCGAACGGCTTGCCGATCACCCGAACATCGACGCGATCAAAGAAGCCAGCGGCAACCTCGAACAAGTCGGCGAAATCTGTGCCCGAGTTGAGGGCCGCATGACAGTGCTCTCCGGCGATGACGGATTAACGCTTCCTGTGCTCTCGGTCGGAGGCGAGGGAGTGGTTTCCGTTGTCGCAAACGTTGCTCCCGAACCGTTGGTCGAGCTGGTTGAATCGTACTGGAGAGACAACCCCACACGCGCGCTGGAACTGCATCGCCGCATCGTGCCTTTGGCCAAGGCTATGTTCCTCGAAACCAATCCGGCTCCGGTCAAGTGCGCTCTTTGGCTCGAGGGAAAAATTCAGAACGAGCTGCGGCTGCCGCTGGTGCCGGTAAAAGTTGAAACGCGCGAAGCCGTGAATAAAGCGATGCGGGCATACAATAATCTGTTTGAGCCAGTCAATGCCTGACATTGCGCTCTTCGGAGCGGCTGGCAAGATGGGGCGGGAAATCCTG
>CAZVXJ010000078.1:0-11225 GCA_964631675.1 uncultured Alphaproteobacteria bacterium | reverse complement strand
TTCATCTTGTAGTCTTGTCAGATTTCCCCTTGAAGGGGCAGCTTGTTAGTCGGACACCTTAATCGTGTTCGATCTGGGCATATCGGAGGCTGCGAGTGGCGACCAAGTCCACTCCATTATTGCGGTATTCGAACTCCTGCACGACACCAAATGTTTGTGGCTTCACCCAGATTTGTGTCGAGCGTCCGCCATCCCGGAACCACTGGTAGCCCATGCAGTTCTCATATTCGGTTTCTTCAATAGTGATGTCCTGGCTTGTCGATATCACCAGCACGCAGTCACCGCCCACAATCACATGTTGACCCAGAGTTCCGGGATAGCGAAAAAACAGCTCCGGAGTCGGGTTTTGAGGAAGAGGGTAATCCACGTAAAACGTGCCGGTCCCATCATTTCGAAGGTAGTACAGGGAGTCGGGTTCGCCTCCCGCGTAGGGCACCTCTGTCATCAAGAAATACGGGGATGTTGAGACCATCTCGTACTCAGAAACGCGCCGCGCCAGTACGAAGTCCTGTCCACCCACGCTGTCCACATTATACTCCCAGTAGTTACCTACGCAGAGCGGAATCAGTCCGAAGGAACAGAATCTAAGGTCGGCGCGCGCGGTCACCCAGCTACTGGAACCGTGTGAATTTGTAGACCGAACTCGATAGTAGGCGATTGTGTCCAGTGCACCGACCGGATCCAGGTAAGTCTCAATGTTTGGTCCGACGGTGGTTAACGGCAGATATGAGCCACCGCCCAGACTCCGCTGAATATCAAACTGGTCTTCATCAGCACTGAGGTCTGTCCAATGCAACTCCACACGGTCGTTTGTGATTACTTGTGCCGTGAAATTGCCGGGAGCACTTGGTGCGCCCGGAGAAAGCGTCGTTGCAGATACAGAGTCCAGACTCCATGAAATGCCGGCGGAATTGTGGGCCCCTACCCGATAATAGTAAATCGTTTCGGCAGTGAGAGAGGAATCATTCCACTGCCGGATGATATTGCCCGCCGAATGAACTGTATTCCAACTACCCCCTTCACCATGCCTTTGTACCACAAAGTCGTCCACATTGCCTGTGTTGTGAGTCCACTGTACGCGTATGACGTATGCAGAAAGTGCCTGAGCGATCAGGCCGGTCGGCGGAAGTGGTGTGTTCGGAATGGTTGTGCTGCCCTGCGCTTCATTTGAGGGAGTGGATTCGCCAGTCTCATTAAATGAAGTAACCCGCCACAGATAGGCAGTTCCTGGCTGCAGGTTCGAAATCCGAAGCGTGACCGTGCCGATACCAGGATGCACAGCAACTTGTTGAAACTGGGTCCAGACGCTACTCACGGAAAGGTAGAGACGAAATCCGTCCTCATCGGTAGCCGTATCATTCCAGCTGAGATCCATCGTGTTCTGGGTCGTGCCGATCACAGAGAGCAAGTTCGGAGCTCCGGGTAGTTCAACCGGCTCGGGAGGATTCGTCGATTTCTTATTGCAGGAAAGTGCGAAGCAGATCAGGCACAGCATCCAGGCTGAAGCTCGAATACCCCGGCGTGTGAATCCGAATCCTTTTCTGTCTCCTTTTTGGGAGAGCGACTCCCTGACCATATGATTTAAGCTGGAATTACGCATGACTTGGTCCCCCTTTTGACTGTCCCGTCGCAGCAATGACTATTTTTCCGGGTCACCCGGTCGGAAACCGAAACCGCCACCGGAGGCTTGCGGTCCGCCGTGAAGCTTGATTTCTCCGAACTGCTTCTCATACCTCTCAATGTTTTCTTTCAGAGCATTCAGCAGAAATCGTGTATGTGCCGGTGTCATAATGATACGCGACTGCACATTGGCCTTCGGGGCACCCGGCACCATGCGGGCGAAGTCAATGAAAAATTCGGCGGGACTGTGTGATATCAGAGCCAGATTGGAATAGATGCCTTCCGCTATTTTCTCATCAAGCTGGATATTAATCTGTTGCTGTTTTGGTTCGACTGCCATAACTTGTGTTTTGGATTGAAGTGAATGTGAACATTTGTCCAGAGAGGACAGGATAGTAAAGGAAGTGAATTCTCTTTATAAAGTCAATAAGGCCCGTCCCGAGTGCCACCGCCGGGTACGCCTCTTCCAGGATGAATATGCACGATATTGAAACACAGCGGCTAAGACTGCTCATGCCATCCTCTGCTCTTGGTGTGGCCATGCATGCTTATTTCACACGAAATGCCGCTCACTTCAGGCCGGCGATGCCCACTCCTTCGGCAGAGGTATTCACCGTGACACACTGGGAACAGCGCATGCAGCGTATGCGGGACGATTTTGAACAGGGTCGCGCATATACTTTTATCATCTGTTTGAAGGACAATGATCCGGCTGTTCCGATTGGCGACATCACGTTTGACGGTATCTTGCGCGGCCCATTCCAGGCCTGCTATCTTGGATACAAGCTGGATCAGGCATATGTCGGACGGGGCATCATGCATGAGGCACTTTCCGCTGCAATTTCGTATATTTTCAGAACGGCTGGCCTGCACCGGATTATGGCAGCTTACCGACCCGAGAATATCAGAAGCGGTGCGGTCCTTAGGCGCCTTGGATTCAGAATTGAAGGTTATGCATGCGACTACCTGTGTCTCGATGGTGCGTGGCGAGATCATGTTTTGACCGCATTGACCAACAGGTCTGAGCATTCGCAAACATGAACAATAGACTATTTCTCATTGATGGTTCGGCGGTGATGTATCGCGCGCATTTCGCATTCATCAGGAATCCGCTGCGAACAAGCCGGGGTGAAATTACCTCGGCCATTTTTGGTTTTCTGAATACACTGATTTCGATTATCGAGAAGGAAAAGCCGACGCACCTTGCGATCGTGTTTGACACGGCGGAACCCACTTTTCGGCACAAGGCCTATCCGTCGTATAAAGCTACCAGACAGAAGATGCCGGAGGAGCTGGTCGACCAGTTGGGCAGGTTGGATCAAGTCCTTGCGGCCACAGGCATTCCTATTATTGCCAAGCCGGGATGGGAGGCTGACGATGTTATCGGAACTCTCTCCAAGAAGGCGGAAGCGGCGGGTTTCGACGTGTTCATGGTCACGGCCGACAAAGACTACCAACAGCTTGTGACTGATAAGGTCTTTCTCTGGAATCCAAGTAAAGAGGATGGCCTCGTCATGGGTCCGGCGGAAGTGCGGGACCATTTTGGCGTATTGCCAGGTCAAGTCGTCGATGTGCTGGCTCTGATGGGCGACAGTTCGGACAATGTTCCCGGAGTTGGAGGCATAGGACCCAAGACCGCACTCAAACTGATCGAGGATTACGGTTCACTGGAACAAGTACTTGATGCGGCAGAGGAGATGAAGCCCGGCAAAGTCAAGGAGGCATTGATCCGTGATCGGGAGCAGGCTCTGCTCTCTAAGGAGCTGGTGACAATCGATTGCCAGACTCCGGTGGAATTTTTGCCTGAATCTTATGTCGCGAGGCCGATACTCACTCCTGAGCTCGAGAGGCTGCTTCACGACCTTGAATTGCACCGTCTGTTGGATCGCATTCGAGCGAAAGAAAGCCCCGAAGGAAAAGCTGAACGAGTCAAGCCTGAACGGGATTATCGTCTCATCACCGATGCCGAGGAGTTCCGGCGGCTTGTGGCCAAGTGGATTGCCGAGAAACCGCTGCTTTCCATCGACGTGGAGACCACTTCCGCCGAACCGATGGCGGCAGAACTCGTGGGCGCAAGTTTCTCGGATGCCGCAGGAACCGGATACTACGTATCGGTAAGGGAATTTGCCTCGACTTCGCAATCCAGCAAACAGAGGGATCATAACCTTGATTTGTCGACGGATCATGGTAGTGCAACGGAATTTTCGCGTTTCGGAATCTCGGTAGCCGGCGGCACGGCTCATTTCCTCGGAATCGCGAAGCCACTTTATGAAAACAAGGCTGTTCCAAAGACCGGGCAGAATTTGAAATATGATTGTCTGGTCCTCCGCACCTATGGGATTGAAGTGAGAGGCACGGTATTCGATACCATTCTGGCCGCTTACTTGATTAATCCGGGCAGCCGCTCGCTGAGCATTGATGCCCTGTCGCGCGATTATTTGAACTTGCCTAAGATCCCGACGGACGAGTTGATTGGTTCGGGATCCAAGCAGATAACCATGGCTGAAGTCGATCCGCACACGGTGGCCGAGTATGCTTCCGAAGATGCGGACTATGCCCTGCGTTTGACCCATACCTTGAAACCACTGCTGGGGTCGCAGGAGAAATTGTTGTACGAAGTTGAACTGCCGCTTTCACCTGTTTTGCTGCAGATGGAAATGAACGGCATCACACTGGATAGCGACCTGCTGGCTCAGATGAGCAAGGAACTAGATCGCGATATGGCGCGGATCCAACAGGAGTGCTTCACAATTGCCGGGGAGGAATTCAACTTGAATTCGCCCAAGCAGCTGGCGGCCATCCTGTTTGACAAGCTGAAACTGCCCGTCCAGAAGAAGCTCAAAACGGGTCCTTCAACCGATGTGGACACCCTCACAGCGCTGGCTCCGATGCACGAGTTGCCGATGAAACTACTTGAGTTTCGTACGCTGTCGAAACTGAAGGGAACCTATGTGGACGCTCTCCCGACGATGGTGCACCCAAAAACGGGCCGCGTGCACACGACTTTCAGCCAGACCATTGCAGCCACCGGAAGGCTGGCCTCGAACAATCCGAACCTGCAGAACATCCCAATTCGAACGGAAGTTGGACGTAGAATCCGCGAGGCTTTTGTGCCGGGCGACCCAAGCTGGGTGCTCATTTCAGCCGATTACAGCCAGATTGAGCTGCGCATCATGGCCCATTTGTCCGGTGACGAAAAGCTGATCGCAGCCTTCCAAAAAGGAGGCGATATTCATGCGGAGACCGCTGCATTGGTCTTCCGTTGTGACCTCAAGGATGTGACCCCAGACATGCGGAGGGCGGCCAAGACGGTGAACTTCGGCATCATCTACGGCCAAACGGATTTTGGTTTATCGCAGGAGCTCGGGATTCCTCGGGCGGAGGCAAAAGCGTTCCGAGACAATTACTTTCGGCTCTATCCGGGGGTTTCGGAATTCATGAAACGAACCATTGAGTCCTGCCGTGAGAACGGTTTTGTGGAGACCATACTGGGTCGGCAACGCCGCATTCCGGATATCCACGCAAAGGAGCGCCAAGTGCGGGAATTCGCCGAGCGCACGGCCATCAACACACCGGTTCAAGGCAGTGCAGCCGACATGATCAAACTTGCGATGATAGGAATTCATGACCGCCTGAAATCGGAAAAGTTTGCCGGAATGATGCTATTGCAGGTCCATGACGAGTTGGTGTTTGAAGCACCCGAGCATGAAGCGGAGACCCTCGCGGCGATGGTTCGCGAACAAATGCAGACGGCGATGCCGTTGAATGTTCCGGTTGTTGTCGACGTTGGATTCGGCGTCAATTGGCTTAAAGCGCACTGAGCACTTGCGGAGGATTTCGGCCGCAACAGGGGTCATGGACTTACGATTGAAACGGCCCCTAATCCCTGAGTTTGGACCGATGAGATATCGGAAGAACTTGTTGAATGAAGTAGATTCTTGCCAACAATTCGGCACAAAATCCTGTGTAAACATGCCAAGAAATGGCAAAAAGCGAGAAAGGACTTGCATTTTCAAATTTTGTGTTTTATATTTCCCCTCAAGTTGCGTCCGGAGAATCGATGCGTGACGCCGATGTGATCTTTGAATGGGTGGTTCATCCGTTTAGCGAACAGCCGAAAAAAGCACTTCTGTTTGTAGGCGCGATGTTGCTGATTGGGATCGCGGTGTGGTTCAGTTTCCAGGACATAGTCTGGACGACCGTTGCCCTGATGATCCTGCTCGGCTCGTTGCACCGCTTCTGGCTGCCGACCCGATTCCGTGTCAGTCAGAGCCAAATCGAAGTGTGGCGCTGGTTCATTCGCACCGTACACCCCCTCGAAAATTACAAGCGCGCAGTCATCGGCGACGGGTGGATATTCCTGTCTCCGTTCGCAGATCCAAGCCGCTTGGATTCCCATCGGGGGCTGCTGATTCAGCTGGCCTCGAATGCTCAGGGGTTTAAATCGTTCATTGAATCCAAGGTGCCAAAGGTGGTCGGCGCTTGAAGTCGACCCCACCGGACTTCCTGACTGCCGAGCAGATTTCGCTCTTTGAGCGGCTGTCGGATTGGATTGTCGGCCGGCGGATGACGGTACCTGCCGTATTGTTTCTGGAGTCGGTGAAACCGCTCAATTATATTGGCTCGCAGGCCATGGTGTTCTTTTCGCCGTTTGTCAATGCCCTGTTCGAGGTTCGACAATGGGAACTAATCCGAACCGCATTGGAGCGACGCGAAACGCTGGGCTGGTTCACCGAGCTGCTGGAAGCCAAGGAAGAGATCGAAATCGCTGCTGAGAAGGCGCGCAAGGCTGTGCGAAAAGCAAAGCGAAAGGGCGGTTGAAATCCCCCGAAATTGTCTGGCGCGACGAAAAAAATCGCGCTCAGATCGCATGACGAGATCATTTTTTTGCGGGAACTCGTGAGCAAATCCCGCGTAATATCAAAAAACGGCCCGATCCTTGCTCAACAGGTAGATCGAGCCTTATGCTCACCAGTTGTCGGAAACGATCTATCGCCCTTCGTTAGAAGGCAAACGATAAAAAGATGTTGGCCGGTCCACGACTTTCGCGGAAGGCCAGCGACCAAGGGTCCGCCGCACGGACCCACCACTGGCCGATCACAAACTCACGAATAGGGCAGCGTGGAGTTTGCCGGCCCAACACTTCGTTTCCGAACGAGTCCCTGCCCAAAAGTCAGTTCAAGGAGAGTACGAGATGGCTACAAAGGCCAAGAAGTCTACCGGCAAGAAGAAAACGGCGAAGAAGTCGACCGCCAAGAAGGCCACCGCCAAGAAGGCAGCCCCGAAGCGGAAGAAGTCAACCGCCAAGAAGTCGACGGCTAAGAAGGCGACAGCCAAGAAGTCGACTGCCAAGAAAGCCGCCCCGAAGCGGAAGAAGAAGAGCACCGCGAAGAAGTCGACCGCAAAGAAAGCTGCTCCGAAGAAGAAGAGCACCGCCAAGAAGGCGACCAAGAAAAAGGCCGCCCCGAAGCGCAAGAAGTCAACTGCGAAGAAGTCGACCGCCAAGAAGGCCACCAAGAAAAAGGCTGCTCCGAAGCGCAAGAAGGCCACCAAGAAGAAGGCCGCTGCTGCTGCTCCTGCAATGATGTAAGTCGTTTGCCGGAGATTTTTGTTTGCGAAAAGGCCGGTCCCGTGTTCGTCACGGACCGGCCTTTGCTTTTTTTCTTGCGTGGTATTCAGAAAAGTGTTACCGTATCGGGACAGTACTATCCATGACTGAAATATGACATCCTCTCGAACTCTGTTTAAGGAGCTTGCCGGGAAGCCGGGTGCGGGCCGCACCCTGGAAATCCTGCAAGATCTGTCGTCCCGGCCGCTTCGTGCCAAGGAGTTACTCCTGTTGCACGAGGCCTTACTCTTCTACAAGGCTTACCCGCGATCGAAGGAGATTCGGCGATTCTGCGAGATCGAACTCCAGGGATTTTATGCACGCGCCCGATCCCTGGACGAAGACGAACGGCAACTACTCGACCAGAGTGGAGTGGTCGGGTCGCGGTTGTTCTATGGGTATGATGATTCAACAACCCGCTGGTTGATTTCGCGGCAAACCGGGCAGATGGATTTGGACTGGGAAGCATATGACGACCTCGATTCCGACCCGCTGGCAACCCATCTTCCAGCCTTTTTGAGCCCGGCTGAGCAGGACGCGACGGATGACCAGACTTTGTCGGTCCAGGAGATTGTGGACGCCGCGCGGGGCAGCCAAAGTGCCCTGGAGTGGGTACTCGAACGGTTCGAGGCGGTGTATTCGGAAAGTACTCGAGCCGATTTTTACAATCCACTCCAGCTGCCCTTAAAGCTGGAACTTATACCCGAGGGGCCGTCGCGCACGCTGGTTGATGATGGTCAACCGGGGCAGTTGTTCTTGTGGGATCCTGAAGCGGCGAGGGCGAAGTTTGACCTGGTCAAAGAAGTGTTGAAACCCTTAAAGCTACCTCAGCCGCTGCCAAGAAAGAAGGGGGAGTATTACTTGAATTTTGCTCATGCGGTGCTGCTCATCAGACTGCGGGAGCTGTACCCCATGACGCATGGCAATCCTGAGGAGGTTTATGATATTCCGCTCGAGCGCGGTGTGAGAGTGATCTGGTGGTTTATGAAGCCGGACATTCGCTTACCGCTTGAGGCGGGATGGGCGTGTATTTTACTCAAGAATAACGTGCCGATCGGCTATGGCGCCGGTGGCATCCTTGCTGACCGGAACGAGATTTCAATCAACATTTTTGATACGTTCCGCGGCGGAGAGGCCGCGTGGCTATATGCACAATACGCCCGGATTTGTCATTCGCTTTGCCCCGCTCCGTGGCTCACCACGCGAAAGTGGCAGCTCGGCGGGGAAGGCAATGAAGAGGGCTTGGTCTCCGGAAGCTACTGGTTTTACGACAAGTTGGGGTTCCGGTCAACGGACTCGCAACTTCGAAGATTGGCCGACGGAGAGCGGAAGAAGATTGCGATGAAGAAGGGTTATCGCACACCCAAGCGAGTCCTTAGAAAATTGGCGGAAGCTGACGTCGTACTTTCGCTTGAGGGGCATTCGGCTGCGGAATACTCGGAATATCCGCTCGGGGCTGCCAGCATGCTGACGATGCAGGTTATTGCACGCCAGTTCAATGGAAACCGTGAGAAGCTGATTCCGCAAGTACTGCGTGAGTTGCACACGCGCTTTGGACTGGAGACAGAGAACTGGACACACCATGAGAAAAATCGCGGCGCGCTGATGGCGATTCTTTGCTTTGCAATTCCAGATTTTGGCAAGTGGAGCGAATCACAGAAAAAAAGTGTGTTTGAGATGTGCCGGCTAAAGGGGTCGCATGCGGAAGCGGATTATGCGAGAGGCATGCGAGGCAATCTCAAGTTTTTTGAAGTGATTCGCCGCGAGAGTGGAAAATGATCGTGCGGGCCGCCGTCCGTGCCGACATCGCGGAGTGGTTGAGGATGCGCTCGCTGCTCTGGCCTCACTGCAGCGAGAACGAACATTTGCAGGAGATCGAACAGTGGCTGTCTGATCTGGCGATATCTGCAAACTTCGTATTGGCCAAACCGGACGGCTCATTAGGAGGCTTCCTTGAGGCGTCCCTTCGCGAAACAGTCGAGAGGTTTGAATCGTCACCCGTCGGATACATCGAGGGATGGTATGTTGATCCCAGTCTGCGAGGCAAGGGCTGGGGCAGAAAACTCGCCGCGGCTGCTGAAGACTGGGCCAAACAGCATGGAGCCGCTGAAATGGGATCTGACACAGAAACTGAGCGCGAAGTCAGCATACTTGCGCACCGCGCCATCGGCTATGAGGAGTTGGAGAGAGTAGTGAGATTCAGGAAGTTACTCGTGCAGGGCTAGTCAATCGATAGATGCACACTGCCCTCCGCGCGTTCCGGCATAGAAATTTCAGGTTGTACTTCACGGGATTTGCGTTCTCGATGGTTGGATCGTGGATGCAGATTCTCGCCCAGTCGTGGCTGGTTTGGCAGCTGACCAAGTCCACGTTCTGGCTCGGATTGATCGGCTCGATGCCGCAGCTTCCGTCACTTATTATCGGACCATTCGGGGGCGTGATTGTCGACCGCTATTTCAGGCGGTCTGTTCTCATTTTCACTCAGTTGGGTCTGGGGCTTTCTGCGGCGGCGCTTGCCTATTTCACACTTACCGGGACCGTGACCGAGTGGCATATTCTGGTAATCGCCGGAATCTCGGGGCTGTTCAACGCGATTGACACTCCGGCAAGGCTGTCGCTTGCGCAGGATTTGGTTGGCAAAGAGGACATCGGTAATGCGGTGGCGCTGAATTCGACCACCTTTAATATGGCGCGATTGATCGGCCCTTCCATCGCCGGTTTGCTTGTGCCGCTAATAGGCGAAGGCGGAATTTTCACGCTGAATGCCGTCTCCTATCTGGCTCTTATCTCGACTCTATTAATGATGCGTGGATTGCCGCAGCCGAAGTCCAAGGGACAGTCGGTGCTGGAGGAGCTTACAGAGGCTTATGAGTTCGTGAAGCATTCGCCGCTGCACCGCACGCTTATCATAAATGTGATGGTGTTTGGATTCATCGGGTTTACCTACGCGCCGCTGATGCCCGTGTTTGCTGATCATGTGCTCGATGTCGGTGTGCGCGGGCTTGGCATTCTGATGGGGACGATTGGATGCGGCGCACTCGCGGGGGGAATTCGCCAGGCGACGCTGCCGCATGATGCGAAGCGGGGCAAGAATGTGATCTTCGGTGCTTTCGGTCTCGGCGTTTTCGCAATTGCCTTCGCTCTATCGCGAAATTTCTATCTTTCCCTCCCCTTCCTGTTTGGACTCGGTTACTCATTCGTGAACATGCTGGCCTCCACGAACACATTGTTGCAATCCCACGCGCCTGATGAACTGCGCGGCAGAATTCTTGGATTTTACACCACCGCGTTTTTCGGCGTGCTCCCGTTTGCAAATTTTGCCGTGGGGGCGATTGCCGATTGGTATGGCGCGCCGCTCACGATGATCATCAGCGGAGCATGCTGTTTGCTTGCCGCCTATACGACGCTGCTACGGCGGCCGGAGCTAAGAGCTGTATGATCTGGCCGTTTGGAAAAGGCTCGATCAAGAAAGAGGCTCGCAAGCGCGGCGTGGATTTGCTGCTGCACTCGACGCATCTCTACAAAAATCTGCCGCGCATCTTAGAGACAGGACAGATCGAGACAGCGGGAAGTTTGATTGCTGCGCTTGGCCGCGAAGGGGCCGAGCGCTATCTGCACGATCCAAATCGCTATGAGCAATTTGCGGTGGGGTTTGACTATGTGAATTGCTCGCTGACTGTGCCAAATTTTGAGCTGCTTTACCGCCGTTCCAAGAATAATTGGCAGGGCGAATGGGTGCATCTGGCGCTGGACCTTTCCTTATTATATGAGGCGAGTACGCTACTCTGTCCGGTGTCGGCGGCCGATCATCGTGGCGGCTATGTTTCATGGGGCGCGAAGACGTTTCGCCAACTGTATGACAGTAATGTGCACGGTGTGGATCGCCACCCGGAACTTCCAGCATCGGCACCGACACATTCGCAGGCTGAGGTTCTGCTCAAAGGCAACATCGGACTCGTGAACATCGAACGTATTCTCGTGCCATCCGACGACGTAA
>CAZVXJ010000077.1:0-11229 GCA_964631675.1 uncultured Alphaproteobacteria bacterium | reverse complement strand
ACGCTACGCTCATGATCAAACTCTTCATGGGCTGAAATCAGGAAGGCGAGAGGTTCGACAAAGCCCGGTTTCTCGTTCAACAGCTGTGGCCAGAGTCCGCGGTAAAAGTCCAACCAGACCGAGTTCGCGCGGTTATTGGATCCATTTATGCGGATGGCACTGTACCTTCCGCCACTCGAAACTGCCGTTCGATAGACGCGTGCGCCCTGATAGACTGAGCTATCAGGATGTTTCGCGCCCAACTGAGTTTCTATCAGCGAAAGCACCTGATCAGGATGTATGGCGTGCCGACAACCGCAACTACCGCACTCGTCTCGATACTCACAGGGTACCCCCGGTATGTCAGCTTCGATCACAAAGTGACCGTCTGCATACGGACCTGTGTCTTTCGCGGATGCCGGTCCAACAAAGACTCCGACCGTAGGTGTTCCGACAGCCGCGGCCAGATGTAGTACTCCTGTATCATTAGAGACAAGACATTGCGAGCTCTTGAGAATCGCCGCGAGTAACGCAGTGTCAGTTTCCCCACAGAGATTTGTTACCCGCGGACCGATTACTCGAGAAATTCGATTGCAGGACTCACGTTCTGCATCGCTACCTGTTAGAACGATATTGATTTTTCGTTGGAAAAGCCGTATACCGAGTTCGCAAAAGGAATCGAGGGACCAACAGCGATTACTCTGGCTTGCTCCAGGGTGCATCACAACCATGTTGCGCCCATGAACTCCGGCAAATAGCTGCGCGGCTCGAGATAAGTTCTGTTCCGAAAGTTCGAATTGGAGCCTTCCTGCATTTCCCGATCCGTGCGCACATCTCAGATAGATTTCGGCGAGGTTAAATGGATTGAGTGCCTTTGACTTGATCACTCCATACAGATAGGCGAACCAGTTACCATTAGAGACAACTCGGCCACTGGGGGACGCATGAAGGCCAAGGTACTTTCTGGACTGGATGGCGGAGCATAGACGAGCTGAAAATGGCGTGTGCGACAGGTTATAGACGACATCCGCGATGGAGGGCATTTGCCTCTTAAGGAAAGCATCGGTAAGGCTGACAGCGTCGCTCAATCCGCCCGATCCTCCACCCAATGACACCGCTAAGCCATCCGCATCAAACTCTGCTACGTTGTCCACCGAGGGGAGCTGTCTGGCAATGTCCGCAAATGCAGGAAGCGTGACAAGACTCACCTCACACGCATCGTAGTTACTCCGTAGGGCATTGAGAAAGGGCGTGCATTGAATCAGATCGCCCATCCTTGTCAGGTTCACTACGACTATCCTGGCCGGCCTCATGCGATGACTCCCTTTTCGCGACCCCAGTCTCGAAATTCTTTCATCAGCAGAAACAGCGCCTCAGCGCGACCCAGTTTCGCCTTCCGAAGGTCAATTCGCGCAACAATTTCGTCGAGTGTTGTCTCCGAATCCGGATCGAATTGACTCAAGAATTCTGTGATTTCCTGATCTCCTTCAGCGGCCTTCAGGATAGAAGAGACGTAGTTGGGTCCTCGCCTGCGCGCCCCCAGTGCAGGGAACTGCGCTTCAAGTACATTAAGCGCGCTTCGCATTCTGTGTACGTAGGTGTGCTCACTTACGACCCGCGATCGAGCTCGCTCGGCAATGGCCGTCCGCTGATCCGGATGAGTACGATAGTACGAGATAAGTTCACTTAGTTCTGCCGTTGACCCATAAGTAATCATCTCTGAACCGGGTACAAAAAGTTCGGTCAACAGCGAGCGCGAGTCCACGAGCTGGAAGGCATTACATGCAGCTATTTCAAATGTCCGAGGATTTACAAAGTCGCCGTTTGGATTGACGTCGTCGTGGCTGTTCGAGCTGTGAAGATTCAGATTTATCTCTGTGGCATTGTAGATTATCACGGCCTCCTCAGGGGTAACGCGGTGATTTCCGTTTCTTACCCAGCGGTTCGCGGGTGAGTTCGCGGGCCAGTCGTTTCCCCAAATTGCAAGCTCCGGAATGGCGAGCCGGCTGAAGGCCGTCTGCCGGTTTCGATAGCCCGCTCCGAGAAAGGAGATGGATGATGCATACTGCAATTGCTGGTCTGCGGTCAACTGCAACGGTCGAAACAGGTTGATATCGGCGGCACACGGTAGATAAGTGCAGTGTTTGACTCCAGAATTCTTGAACTCCTGAATAACTGCGTCTGATTGAATCGTGAATACTGAATCAAAGTGGGCGGCGAGGTCCTTCCAATAGCGAAACACTGCAGCATCCTCGACAAACCAAAATGCTGTTTTTATGCCGAGCTCGCGGAGTTCATTTAGTCCTACAACTGTCATTGGCGATTGCGCGACGCACCAGACAAGATCTGCATGGCACGACGATGCTCGAGCAACAATCAATTCGGCAAGGTAAGCGCTCAACATTCCCTGAAGCTGTCTACGGTGTTGTGGATTTGTCGTCACGCCTTCTATTGCCTTAAAATGCGTATAAAAGGGCGCCAGGTCCAGTAATTCAACTTGGTGTCCAAGTTGCTCGAAGGCAGAGGCACAATACCCGGCGATAGGGTATGATCCACCGTACATTGGAGTCGGTACGAGGATGCGCATCGGACGCTCTGGCGCAGCGATGGTTGATTCTGTTTGCAGTACGGAGTCGTAAGCCGACTTGTCGGCACGGTATCCCGGAGTCGAACGAATCACTACTCGATCCTTGGTGCTTGGCAAAAGCGCTGGATTTTCTTTCATTGCGTCAAGGGTGACCCACTTGCAAGGAATGTCGATGGGTTCCCAGACTCGAAGTTGCAGGGCTTTGCGGGCAATCTCAGGCGTTTTCTCTACGCAGATAATTTCAAAACTGCAGGTCCGGTTGTTTTGACGTTTGATCAGGCTGTCAACAGCCTTAACCAAATAGCCAAGACCGGGACTGAGTACCACTACGGAAATCGTGCGATTTGCCCCGGATTTCGACAGCGATTCAAGAAATGCCTCGAGTTCAGTAACTGTCTCTGCCATTTCCGACTCCGGCTGAACTGCAGAGTGCAAACGCAACCCGTTCCACACCATTGTCGGCATTCCGCTTCGAGCAAGTACAGTCGGACAGTCCGATGCCTGATTCAGCGCGGTCCATGTCACTTGGTCTGCAATGTATTTCTTGCAGTCGTCAGACCACTGCATGAGTAGCTCCAATATGGGTCAATTGTTTTAGCAAGAGAGGCACTCTCTCAAATGACGCCTTAGTTGATCCGTGCAATGGTCGATGATGTGAGATGACATGCGCAACGGTTCTTGACGGTGTTTGCTGATTTTCCAGGACGCGCTCCAGTCCCCATCGCATGGATTCAAAGCGACTCTGGTGCAAGCGACCTTCACCAAAACCAGATGTTTCCCGCAGTGATCCCGATGCATACAATCCTTCTGACGCCGACAGATCTACACCCACGAGCAACAGTGGCGCCGCGCTTGCTGCAAGAGCAAAATCCAGAGCCGGAATCACGGATGATCCGCCCCGGCTGAACAACTTTGCTGCGGCCTGAGGTGCTGCATTAAACACCTGATTGAGTCTTGATTCCAGAGCATCCAGATTTGCGAATGGAAAGACTATCAGCTGTGAAACTGGTTCGATGAAAGCTGTGTCAGAAGCGGCACTTTCGTCAGACTCCATGATCATCACAACATCGGGACTGAGCTGCTCGGTTCTTAGGGCCGGGACCGCGCCCGAGGCGGCGACTATGCACAGGTTGCTCCGGTACACTCGCAGAGATTCAGCACACCGATTCAATCCGGGCCCCGCCCCCACTACTACGATCACTGAATGCTCCGGAAGCCGAATATCGGTCCAGGGCCGCAATTTTTCAAGTGCGACGACGTTTCTTGCTGTGTGTGCCGCAAGAGGTTCCCGGTAACGAGATGCAGATGCAAATTCAGAACGGAGCACGGCCAGATACGAGGCGATAGAACTTAACGTGGGCAGCTTGAAAACATAGGGTGAAATGACTAACGCCGTGTCGTTTGTCAAATCATGTACTGCGTTTGAGAATTCTGTTGCCGTCGGAGCGAAGCGAACCGTCCCTGCTTTGCCGCGGACGTAATCTGATTCCGGGCGGATATGACGAGCCAATGCGAGCAGTTCGAGATCCATCTCAACCGTCGTGACGTGATCGCAGGAGCCACGTTGACTGCATATTGCCTCCGGCAGGTACCCCAAAGAACCGCCGACTATGACGATCGATTTAGAATTCGACGCTACATACTGCTGTGCAAGCTCTATCGCCTCAGCCGCGGGGTCTATGAAACTGTGCAGCCTGACGCCGGTCGGCCCATGAACTATCGAAAAGTTGCTTGATCGAGTTTGGACCGCAGAAAACTCTTCCAATTGATAGGTAGACACGGGCACACTCACAGTCAGTGCACTACTTCCAGTTGGCGCAGGATTCCGTGGCTATGCCGGCAATGACCGATCAATTTCTTCACGATACCTGGAGTCGCTACATTTGCAAGTTCACTGAAGCGGTCGTGCCCGGTTCGCGCAATGGAAGTTCGAAGTTCATTGTCCTTTGCTAGTGTGATCATTGAGTCTACCCAAGCATTGGTATTCTCACCGCAGAGCATTCCGTTGCTTCCATGATCAATCCATTTGCTGTAAAGGGGCAAGTTTGAGTAAATGGCCGGGACTCCCAGTTGCCAGTAGTCAAAGCACTTGATGGGAGAACGTGCACGATTCATGGTCGTATCCAAAGATGGCACCAGCACGGTATCCAGAGCCATGCGCGAGAGTCTCTTCAAATGGAGTCGATAGTCGTCAATCCACGGCCCGCCGCAACGAACACTTGGATGATATGCCAAATCACCGGGGCGACACCCCCACCAGTAGAATCTGGCTTCTGGAAGCGAGTTCAGGGTAAGCTCGATTGCAGGTAGTATCATTCCTAAATCACGGAGATGTGAAGGCGATCCGCAGAATCCTATTCGTAGCTCTGTTTTGTGGTCAACGGTCTCAGCAGATAAATCGCCTACCACGCGCTGCGGAATGGTGTGATAGCACTCTGAAGTGAATCCCATCAGTCTGAGATTGTCTGCAATCTCGTCAGTGCTAACGATTCCAACGTCACTGCTTTGCAAGAGCGCGGAGTAGTTTCGTTCTATTTCGCGCCACAGTATTCCACGTGCGGAATTGTGATTGAATCGACCGAAGTATAGATCATCGCAATCCACCCATAGTTGTCCTTGTGTTCGCTTCTTCCAGTCACAAATGGCGTTTGTGTTCTCAGAAGATTGCAGTGGACGGAATACTACTACTGTTTCTGCGGATGCAAGCATTTGCGCCAGGTCACTACTCGACACATTATCGCCAGTTTGCAACCATGCAAAGTCGCGGTTTTCGACCAGTCCGGCAGACCTTAGTGGATTGATCCACCGAAGATATGGACCTGCGGCGCAACTCGGTGAATCGGAGACGAACACCAGTGGAAAGCGGGTCCGTCTTTCGGTCGGACGGGGCTTGGGACCCGAGAACACTCGCCACTTTCTGGTTATGCGGGCGAGATTTACGTCCTCTCGTTTCATACGATCCGGTGATGAAGAACGAAAGTGGATAATCGCGGATTCCTGAACAATCTCGCTGACGATTCCTATTTGTTTCGCGCGAAGGCAAAGGTCAATGTCCTCGTAGCCATTCACAAATCCTTCGTCGAATCCACCGGTTAACTCAAAAGCACTCCGATGCATGAGCATGGCAACGCCAGAGACCGCCTGAATTGCACACTGTTCAGTACGATCCAAGCCATGACCTGCTTCACAGATTCCGCTTGTATCTAGAGTCACACCGCAATTCTGAACAAGCCCATCCGGATAAAAAATTACGGGTGAGAGGATCTTGTGATCATCCCGCTGTGAAAAAAGAGCATTCAGGTCCGCGGCATTAAATATTGTGTCGTTGTTGAGAAAGAGCAGCCAATCGGCTTGCGTTTCAGCCGCTCCAATGTTGCAGGCCCGCGCATAGGAAAGGGGCTTAGTGTGGCAAATCACGCGCATTGCATTGTCGTCGAGGCTTTCCTCTGACGAGCGCGCCTCGGATCCACTGCTTACGACAACTACTTCAAGACCGTGGTTTACGGCTTCTGTGCGAAGGCATTGCAGCAGTTCGTGTGTATAGTGCGGAACTCCGTGCTCAGGAATGATGACTGCGAGAGAATCATTGGACTTGTATTGCACACCCGTGGGTGTCATCACGGGATTGACAATTCTCGTCCCTGATGTGCGGTACGGAGTAATCTGACCGGCCGTTTGCATGTATGTCATAAGTTCTAATACCCGCTTCGGTGGTACGTCACCGTAACTCCGACTCTCGATCACGACTGAGTTTCCGACGTAGGGACCCGTCATTGACGGTCTCGGACCGCCGACATAGAGTCCTAAACACGGAACTCCCAATGATGCGGCCAAATGCAGCGCTCCTGTGTCCGGACCTATCGCGATCGTGCACTGTTCTATGCTGGAGATTAGTTGATCAAGACCCGTTGCTCCACGCAGGTCTACCAGGCGATCCGTAGATTCGCCAATGTCAACTGAGAATTGGACTTGAAGCCCGAACAGGCGAATAGTGCAGTCTGTCTGATCAATGATGCGCCGAGACAACTCCATCACCCACCCAGGCGGTAACGACCTAACTGGATCACCGGCGTCACAAATGAAGGCAACAATTGGGCGGCCTTGTGAAGAGCCTCCTGCAGTCGCGATTGACTCGATCCAGTCGTGGTTAGGGGGCAGCCCTGCGACACGAATCCATACATCCGCGATATGACACGAGCCTTGCCGTTGTTGCCTGCTCAGATTGTCGTTTATGAACTTGAGTTCTTCCGGTTCTTCGAGGGTGTTGCCTCTTCGTTGGAATCCCAAAGTGCGCGAAGCGTGTTGCTCTGCTACTAGGCATGCAGGCATGGATCGGGTAAGGACGATGGCCTGGTCGTATTGAGGAAGTGCTGCGCTCAACCGCTCCAGTGAATGGAATGCTTCGGCTGCACCGCCGCAATGTCGTGAAAGTGCCGTGACCTGAGCCAGATTCACAGGGTGCAAATCGTCGCATTCTGAGAGTCTCGCCGCAAGCGGCATATAGCGCGAGTCGAACGATAGGGTGACCCGGCTGCCCGCACGTTTCAAGGCGCGAAGTAGTGGCCGCGTGTGCAGAATGTCGCCCAAGCGCGACCACTGTATGACTAGCGAGCTAGACATTCACAGCTAGACTCCGCTCCAGATGATTGAGGACTTCGTTTGCCGCTTCGTGCGTAGGATCTAAATCAAGCACCCTTTGACATGCATCTACTGCCTTGGTTAGCTCCCCGGTCTTCCAGTATGCTCCGCAAAGGTGAAACAGGAAGTTCACATCTGTAGGATTTGTCGAGACAAAACGCTGGAGATATGGGATCGCCAGTTGCGGTTCGCCGAGTTCCATCGCGGACCGATAGAGGTAGAACAAAGCTTCGCTGTTTCCCGGTTCCTTCTCAACAACTTTCTGGAATCGGCGAATAGCTTCCGCGTGACGATTTCGTGCCGCAAGCGATACACCTACTCCGAACTCGCCTCGCAGCGTGCTGGGATTTTTTGCAAGTGCAATCATGAAACTGTACTGGGCTGCGAGCCAGTTTTCCTCGAGCATTGCCACCGTCCCGAGCCCAAGAAACGGGCGCTCGGAATTGCTGTCGTACTGCATGGCCTGGTAGAAGGCGTTTTCAGCTTCAACAGAACGACTTAAGCGTGCCAGACAATTACCGAGTGTCTGCCAGGTTTCAAATCCGCCCTCACCGGCGAGTGTGACTTTGCTCTCGACGATGTTCTGCAGGATGGACGCTGCCTCTGAAAACTTAGTCTCGGCATAAAGTTTCTTTGCTGTCTCAAGTTGCTGATCCATGGTCTTTGTGTTTTCGCGTTGAGGTTCGTTAGCGGCGGAGTTTGTGCTATAGCGACCACCGGTATTGTTCCATTCGATTTGAAGGCCGTATCTTGCGAGCAGTGCATCCTCGTCAGAAGCAAGGTTGGCCCTGTAGCGGCCCAGAAAGAGGTTCAGGTTCGCTGTATCGTGGGTTTTTCGACCCGGTGTTGACTCTTCATGGTGAAGGACTACTGCATCCGGAGTATACATCACTTTACCACCCGATTGAGCGATGCGAATGCAAAGATCGATGTCTTCAAATCCATTGATGTACGCAGGATCGAATCCTCCGACTTTCCGAAATGCATCATGCTGAACCAGCATGCATGCTGCCGAGACGGCGGTCATAACACGTGTGTCATTCACAGCTCGATGATCGCCGGGAAACTTCTGGAAGACATGATAGGGAGTTTTGTCCCGGTTGATTGCAACACCTGCATGCTGTGTCGTGCCATCGGGGTAAAGCAATTTGCATCCAACAACTTCGGCATTCGTCTGACTTGCACACTCCAGCATTGCGCTTAGCCACCCCTGTTGCGGAACGGTGTCGTTGTTGAGAAAGACGAGGTATCTTCCCTCCGCGTTGAGAGCGCCCTGATTGCACGACTCGGCGAATGACTTATTTAGTTTGTTGTGGATAACCTTGACGTCACCTTCGATGGCGTTCAGCAGTTCCGCAGTGCCATCCGTCGACGCATTGTTTATCAGAATGACTTCAAAGTTGACGGTGTCCGTCGTGTTACAGACCGCTTCCAGGCATTCTTTTGTCAAGTCTGCACGGTTGTAACAAGGGATAATTATAGAAGCATCATACTTGAAATTGGAATTCAAATCTGTTGGCACTGGTGACTCCGTCGGTTGGGTTAATGATTGAAAAGTAGCTGTTTGATATGAGAATCCCGCTTCACGACCCCGTGAGAGCGCACGCTCGTATCCACTGAGAGTACTTGATGCAAATTGCTGCCAAGTGTATGAACTTGCCAGTTTGGCTACGGCACTGTCTCTGGGTGTGTGAAGTGCACGCCTAACCGCATTCTGAATGGACTCCGGACTAGATGGATCACAAGCACTGAACTGTCCCTCAGGCAGGTAATCTGTGAGCGCACCCCAGTCACTCGCCACAACAGGCGTGCCATGAGCTGCAGCTTCCAGAGATACCAAACCGGGAAGCTCGAACCAACTGGGCAGGACATGAACACTGGCTGCACTCAACATTGCTGAATATTCACGCTGCTCAAGGTGACGCACTATGCGGACGGGGGACTTCAGCGTGAACTGGGAGATCAGATTAACGTAAGGGGCTTGAACCGATGCCTTTCCGGCGGCCAACACAATTGGCAAGCCTTCATTTTCAAGCGCCTTCATCAGCATGAGCTGGTTCTTCCGCGTTTCAAGGCGCCCAACGCATAATGCGAATTCGTCAAATCCAAGCCGCCCGCGGACGAATGCAATTTCCTCGGCTGAGGGTTTTTGCACTTCGGAGACTCCGAATTTCGCAACAACCGTCTTATGAGCGGCCCGTGGATAGTCAACGGCCAAGCGATCGCTCTCGCTCGGGCCACACGAGAAAAGCAATGCGGCCGAGTTTACGACTTCAGTAAGTCCGACCCTTTGCGCCGGTGACTGAGTCATCAGCGATTGCAAGTCGCGCCGAAAAGTCGTTTCGTCCCGACCGTTTGAGAGATAGCGCTGGAACAGATTGACCGTTGAGACCGACTGCAGAAGGTAACGTGGCCAGTCCTCGCACAGAGTTGTGATGACGAACGGAACTCCGGCCCTGTTACATTTCCTCTGAACCTCTTCTGAGACGTTTTTAACCGTCAAGTTGATCAAGTGAACGAGGTCGAAGTCGTCGGGAGATTGGCTTTCATCATAGACAGCCAGTTCTACGCCGAATTTGGGAAGTTCCTCAATCAACCGCCTCATAATGACGGTATCGCCCCCCGGAACATCAAATGCGTTACTTCGATTCCACAGAAGTACGCGCATTCGGCGTTCGCGGAGCTTTGAGCCACTCAATTGCCCGGGTACCCCACGTGTGGTCACAGACTCTTAGAGTTTTACCGGCCGGAGTGGCCGGTTCACGGGTTGCTGTTTTGCGGGAGGACTTACGGCTGCATTCGTAGTCAGAACCGACGCAGAATAATCGGTATACTCTCCGGCGGAACGTCGCAAATCCTCAAGGTCAGCTCTTACCATGGTTTCAACCAAAGTCGGGAAAGACATGGAGGCTTTCCAATTCAGTTGTCTTTCTGCTTTGGTTGAATCCCCAACCAGTAGATCGACTTCCGCCGGGCGCACGAATGAGGGGTTGATTCGAACATGGTCCCGATAGTCCAATCCAAGTGCGCCAAAAGATAACTCACACCATTCACGAACCGAGTGAGTTTCACCCGTTGCAATGACGTAGTCTTGAGGCTCAGGCTGCTGAAGCATTCGCCACATCGCGTCGACATAGTCGCCGGCGTATCCCCAATCGCGGCGAGCATCGAGGTTTCCAAGCTCGATATGTGTTGTCAGGCCAAGTTTGATTGCCGCCGCACCGCGGCTGATCTTCCGAGTAACAAACTCACGGCCCCTTCGCGGTGACTCGTGATTGAACAAAATTCCTGAGACCGCGAACAGCCCATAGCTCTCACGAGCATTAATTGTGATGTAGTGGCCATATACCTTTGACACACCGTAGGGACTGCGAGGGTAAAAGGGTGTCGTCTCGTTCTGCGGAACCGCTCTGACTTTGCCGAACATCTCTGACGATGATGCCTGATAAAAGCGGATGCCCGGGTCTACTGTTCTAATCGATTCAAGCATGCGAGTGACGCCCAGTGCCGTAAATTCACCGGTTAGAATCGGCTGCTCCCAAGAAGTGGGTACAAAACTCTGTGCGGCGAGATTGTACACCTCGTGCGGCCGAGTATCTCGCATGATCTTCTCGAGCGACGATGTGTCCAACAAATCACCTTGCACAATCTGTAGTTTGCTTCGCAGGTGTTCAATGCGGCCCAAGTTGTCCTGGCTTGAGCGGCGAACCATGCCATAAACGTCATAACCCTTGGCCAGCAGCAGCTCAGCTAGATAACTTCCATCCTGTCCTGTGATGCCTGTAATCAGTGCGCGCATTAAGTGCCTCTCTTAGAGTAAATAGTCGACGAGGGACTGTCTTAAAAATCTTGGACTTGCCGCCAACAACGCGTTATAAGCGCTCTCCTCCACTGCGAGGTCACTCGTCAACCTTGTCAAATCCACGCCCGCGGCCTGCTCGAGTTCGTCAGTCAAGTGGATCTCAACGGCCATCAATCGGCTGAGGTTGTTTTCCAGGCGCTGGCCGAGCCCACCAATCATTGAT
>CAZVXJ010000076.1:0-11400 GCA_964631675.1 uncultured Alphaproteobacteria bacterium | reverse complement strand
GAATTTATCTCCCGGAAGGAAATCTGACCTTGAGGCATTGCCGCTTTGATTCGGTCTATCAGTGTATTCAGGCAGATACGGGATTCGTCCGCGCAACCCGCTGCGACTTCCGCGATTGCTCGTACAATGCGATCAGCTATTGGGGAGCCCGTTTGGATATCAGAGACTGCGAATTTTCCTGGTATACGAGAAGTTATTTTCCGATCGTATACGCCGGACCGCGCAGCCGCATCGTCCAATGCAACTTCTTCAGCCAAGGGCAGGAACCGCACATATGGACATTGGGCGACAGCGTTCTCATTGACAGTTGTCGCTTCGAGGGCCAGCTTCAGTGTCAGAATATTCCGCTCCAAATAGTCTGCCGCACGGGAACTGTGGTTCGCAATTGTTATTTTCTGAATCACATCTTTATCTCATACCTGTTTATTGTAGGTGTGCGAAGCAGTCCGGAATTTCCGGAACCGCTGCGGATCGAAAACTGCGTGTTTGAAAATAACTCTCCCTGCGGACAAGGCAATACTGCGATTCACTTCGAACCCTTGGCTAATGATTCTTCGGTGAGCTTTGGCAGCATGATCGGCAACACTTTTATCAATCATGCGGGCGGTGAGGTGTCTCAAGCCACCGCCGTCGTTGCTTTCGGCAAGATCACTTTTGAAGGCAACCGTTTCGAGAATTGCCAGCCGCCACAAATGCCCGATGTGTACTATGCGAATCCGCAAGAGGATACGATGGTCGCGCGTAACAATTTGTTTGAGCCAACCGGATTGGCGATCTCGTCTCTGAATCGCCTTGTTGACGCGCGCTGGAACTGGTGGGGCCACGAAAGCGGGCCGTATCATCCGACGGGAAATCCGCAAGGCCAAGGCGGAGAAGTCGGCACGAACGTGATTTTTAATCCGTGGTATACGGACACATCGTTTGTGAGCGTGCCGGAGCGCGGGAACGAAATGCGCGTGGCAAGCCACGCGCTACAAGCATTTCCTAATCCATTCAATTCGGAGATTGTATTGCGTTTGACAGCATCAGGCCACAGCGAATATGTTGTTGAACTGTTTGATCTCTTGGGCAGAAAAGTAGATGACGTGTGGGAGGGAGTTGTGGAAGCAGAGCGGACGATTCACTATAGCGCGGCGCACTTGAGTTCGGGCATCTATTTTCTGCGCGCAAAAGATACTCTGCACCAGTCGAAGACGGTGATGGAGAAGCTCGTGCTGCTGAGATAGAAGGGCCCGGACCCACCACGCCCCGCACGAAGAATCCTAATCAGTGCATACCAAAGCCCCCGCCAATCGTGACGGGGGCTATTTCTTGTTTTTCGCCACGGCGTGTATCTTCACATTCCCCGTGGGTAATAAACAAACAGGCGACCACTTGGCCGCCTGCATGAACATGAGCGCACGCAGTGCGGCACTATTTCATCAACACAATTTTGTGTGTTTGCGCAAATTCTCCCGCTTGCAGCCTCGCGAAGTACACCCCCGATGGCAGCGCTCCGGCATTCCACATCGCTTGGTATTCGCCGGGCCGCTGACGGGAATCAATCAACTCGGCCACGCGCGCGCCGGTCACGTCGAAAATTGAAAGCTCAACGTGACTTTCTTTGCCGAGTGTGTAGCTGAGTGTGGTTGAAGGATTGAATGGATTGGGATAGGACGCAAGACCCAAGGATGACGGATGAAGCTCTGTATGATGTTCGTCCGCCGCCAGTGTGGTATAGCGGAAGATCACCAGCATGTTGCCATCGGCGAGGTAAACATATTCGCCATCCACAAACACATCGCGCGGCATCAGATAGGCCCAATCAAAGCCCGGAGTCTCGTAACTTCCCGCCGCAGTCGGATGCGCGGGATCGGAAATGTCATAGACGACGAGTCCCAGATTCGTAGCCACATAGGCTCGATTGCCCTGCACATGAATCCCCTGGGCAACGCCCGGCTCACTCATCAGATTGGCCACGAGCACGGGGTTGGCCGGATCGCTGACATCCAGGATCATCAGATCGTTGATTTCGCCAATCATGTAGACAAAACCATTCTGCACCTGAATATCGGAAGGCCCCCAGCCCCAAGAGGTGCTCCACACATGTCCCACAAGCGAGGGCCGAGTCGGATCGGCAACGTTCAGCACATCCAGCCCCACGCCACCATCTGCGACATAAGCATAATGCCCTTCCACACAAACGTCCCACGCGCTGCCGGGAGTATCAAACCAACCCACGACGAGCGGCTGTTGACCATTGCTGACGTTTACCACCTGAATCCCGCGTTCCCGCGCCGCGACATATTCAAAATTTCCTGAGACAAACGATTTCCATTCCGCACCCGGCGTACTCGCACCGCCCGTCACTCGCGGGTGCAGCGGATCGCTGACATCCACCACCGGAAGTTCAGGGTGAGCCGAGCACATATAAGCACGCGAACCCGAAACGGAAATGCCATTCGACCAGCCGATCGAATCCAGCGACGAGACGACGGCAAAATAGTTCGGATTGCTGACGTTCAAGATGTGCAGCCCAATGCGCGCATCCACCACATAAGCCATACCGTTCGAGACACAGACGTCATTGATCCATCCCGGTGTGGAGTAGACTCCGGTGAGGATATGGTCCGGCGGATTGCTCACATCAAACACATGCAACCCTGCGTACTCCACCGCGACAAACGCAAAACCGCCGGAAACAGAAATTCCCGGCGCACGCCCACCAAATCGAAGCGTATCCGCCACGGTCGGGATCTGCGGATCGCTCATATTCACGATCCACACACCCGATGCCGAACCAATATAAGCATAGCTGCCCGATACACTCACGTTGTAGCAGGTATCTATTAGCGCATTGCCCGTCGTACCGATGAACACAGGATTATACGGATCACCCACATCCAGAATCTGGAAGCAATTACTCATGGTGCCGACGAGATAGGCATAGCCTTGATCCACGACCACGCCGGTGACATCGTAGACCGGATAGCTGCTCACTTGGACCGGCGATGCGGGATTGATTACGTCGGCTATGATTAGTCCCACATCGTCACTCATCACATAGACCCATCTCCCTTCGGCCGAAACCTGAGTCGCGGTGCTCTGAGTGGGCAGGCTACCCAAGACTTCAGGCTGAACCGGGCTGGAGACATCAATCACCTGCAGGCCCAGGTCGGCATCGGCTATGTAGGCATAGTTGCCGCTGACGGCCACATCGAGCGCATTGCCGGGCGTGTCCGCCGAGCCAGCCAGAATGGGGCCGTAACGATTTGTAATATCAATAATATGCAGGCCGCGCGAGCGCGCCGCAAGGTAGGCGTAGTTTCCTTGAATGGCTATTGCACAGGCTTCTCCCGGGCAGAGCAACTGGCTGATTCTCTGGGGAGAGGCAGGATTGCTGATGTCGAAGATCATCAGGCCGCTGGGGAAGGCTACGTAGGCATAATCCTCCTCCACGACCACGTCCCGCATGCCGGTCCAGAAGGTCGAGCCAACCAAATCAATGTTTTGTCCATAACAGATCGTCGCCAGCGCCCCCCAGCACAGCCATAGCCACTTCTTCATTCGCATTCCTTATAAGGACACAGTTGGAAACAATGCAAGCAATCGTCGCAATTTAGTCTCCAGTTCGAGCGGAGTCAACCACTTGCAGGGCTGTCGGGCTAGATTTTTGGCCCGAGTGTGCAAATTCCGCAGAGCTCGATGCCCTATACGCGCACGTCCGGCGCACCGCTGGGGAGTGCCGGACGTGTTGGCTCTTGGGAAACAGACTAGGCGACTACCGGATGAGCATGAGCTTTTGGGTCTGGACGAACTTTCCCGCCTCCATCCGGCAGAAGTAAATGCCTGAACTCAGCCAGTGCGCAGAAAAATTCACACGCTGTTCGCCCACGCTCATCACCCCCGCGAGCGGTGTGGCCACGAGCCTGCCCGTGATGTCGAACAACTTCAACATGACCTCAGTCGTCACCGGAACATCGAACCGAATCACCGTGGAGCTGTTGAACGGATTCGGAAAGGCGGGATGCAGCGCGAATGCCAAAGGCTGAATCGCTGCACCCTGCTCCGGTTCCGCTCCCAGCGCAATCGAGCAATCGTAGACGCCAAGATTGGAATAGTCTGCAACATACAAATAGTTACCGCGTCTGTTTACGTCGTAAACGTGACCGATGGTATTGTAGTAACCAACAAACACAGGCGAGGGTGGGTTGGTGATATTCAGGATCTCGAAACCACGATCGCGGCATGACAGATAGACATAATTACCGGCAACGTGTATCCCAAAAACGGATCGCGTTGGCGAGCTGTAGCTTCCAACCGGAGTGGGATTTGCTGGATCACTTACATCAATAACACGCAAGTCATAGTCTTGACCTGCCGTAAACAAAAAATCACCGCCTGCGGCAATGTCATTGAGGAAACTCGTTGGCTGATAATAGCCGACATACGTCGGCAGCTCGGGGTTTCCCACATGGACGACGTAGATACCTTGAGGATTACGATTGTCGTAGGCGTAAAGATAGTTTCCAGAAAGAGCTACATCTGTGAACTGCGCTTCGCCGCCGGGGTTAAAAGTACCGGCCTCCACGGGTGAATCAGGCGATTCGACGTTGAGGATCCTTAAGCTGTCGTTGTCTGCGATGAAAGCATATCCGTCCCTTACAACAACATCTTGGACACTGCCGGGAGTATCAAACACGCTTACCTCAACAGGCTCGGTTGGCGATAACACATCAACAATGCGAAGTCCCGAATCGCCCGCTGCAAGGTATGCGACAAAGTCTTCCTCCGCAACACCAAGAATTTCTCCTGGCAGCTGCAGGGTACTCAGTACGGTTGGTGCGCTTGGATTACTAACATTGACAAGGCGCAGCCCCCCGTACCCATTAGCAACATATACAACATCGCCCCTCCGTGCTACCCCCCTCACAATTCCACGGTCTCCAGAACTTCCAGTTTCGGTTAGAGACGCCGAAAACGCTGCGTCAAGCATGCGCACGCCGCCATCGCGATCAGCCACACCAACGAATCCCTCGCCAATGCTGACCGATGCAGCGGCCCCCGGCGTATCATGGAAACCGGTCTCAACCGGAGAAACCGGATCTGAAACATCAATAACTCGCACACCACTCAGCATGTCGGCTACGAATGCAAAATCACCGGATACCGTTACGCCCCACGCATCACCGGGCGTGTCAAGGAAACCGATCTCACTCGGAGATGAGGGATTGCTTATATCTATCACCCTTAAACCTGTTTCATTGTCTGCTACAAACGCAAGGCTTCCGAAAATATCAATGGCGCGCGCCTCTCCGGGCGTATCGAATGAGCCCACCTCAAAGGGTGACTGCGGAGTGCTTATGTCGATCACGCGAACACCGCCTGTTAAGTCAGCCACGTAAGCATAGTCTCCGCTGATATCCACGCCCGAGGCTTCACCGGGTGTGTCATGAAAGCCCACTTCAAGCGGCGCTGAAGGCACCGTGACGTCTATAATCCGTAATCCGCTGACCCCGTCTGCGACGACTGCTATATTGTTCCTCACTGCACTTGAGTAAGCATGGCCGGGAGTGTCGTAGAATCCAACCAGAACCGGAGCAGCGGGATTGCCAATATTCAAGATACGCAGACCGCTGCCGCCGTCGGCCACATAGACAAGCGTGTCACTCACATCGACACCCCTTGCACTTCCCGGAGTATCGTAAAATCCGATTTCTGTTGGCACCTGCGGATTGGAAAAATCAAGTACCCGTAAGCCGCTGCCCAGATCCGCCACATAGCCGTAATCGCCGTTCACGGCAAGATCGAATGCCAGACCGGGGGTGTCCGTGAAGCCGACCTCAGCGAAAGTCGTAGCTCTCGAAAGCCGAATGATCCGCAGGCACCCAGCCAAATCTGCCAAATAGGCGTATCCACCTTGAACACTAACCCTGAAAGCGAAATCTGGTGAGTCGTAACCCCCTGCCGATACGGGCGAAACCGGATCGCTTACGTCCAAAACACGCAAGCCTTGACTCATAGCACAGACGTAGGCAAGGGTTCCGTGAATGACGATTTCTCTGGCGCCATTACCCATTTCGAAGGTCCCAACAGCGACTGGAGAAGTGGGATCAGAAACATCTATTATTAGCATATCGCCGGAACCCGTTGCATAGACGTAGTTGCCCGCGACAGCCAAATTAAAAAGGAAGCGATTGGGTATAGCTAACGACCCAACCAGCTCCAAGTCCGCCGGATTACTCAAATCGAAGACAAACAGCGCCTCATGATATGACAGAGCGTATGCGTACTGTCCGATGATGGCAACGTCTTCGAGACGGCGAGGTGTATCATAAGAATCGACCACCACAGGAGACGCGGGATTGGTTGCATCAACCATGAAAAGACCACCACCTGCGAGCACAATCAAGTTGTTGTACTTTGCTATTGCGGTAACTTCGCGGATTGCAGCAACGTAGCTTGCAAGCTGTGGATTATTTTGAATGGTTGTGTCAAAGACATAAAGGCCTTCCGAGGTACCAACGTACAAAATGTTCCCATCCAACATCACTTCGCGAGCTTCATCCTGCATCATGTCGTAGTCTACCTGAACGGGATTCTCCCTGTCAGAGACATCCATCGTCCTCACGCCAAATTGTTCTGCGGCCACGTAGGCATAGTTTCCGGACACTGCCACATCCCGAGCGACCGACCATTCCTCTGCCAGCGCCATGCCCAAGCGCGTGATGTTCAGGCTGTCCTGGGCAACAACCAATTCCGCCACTACGCCCTGCACCAACAGGGTGACGAAAAGTTTGAAAGACCGCATACTCACACCCTCGCAACTTTCTAGATGAACAGTGAACAATTTAACACAATAAGATAGGGCTTGTTCCGCGAAAGTCAAGACTCCCTCCGCAGAAATGAAATTTTGCCCGATGCTGACGTCGGCTTCCTCCCCCAATAGCACCAAACTCAATGAACCCAAGAGCCCAAAGCACTGTTATTATTACAAATGAAATTCTCATCGAGGCCTTAAGTGCGCACCACGTTCCCACTCGAATTTTTCAACTTTTGCCATATATCTTGCATCCAAGCAACAGATGATGTATCTTGTTCACCAATAACTCTGTAGACAACCACCAGAGAGAGCCATGAAGACACTATTCATTCTTGCCGCAGCCATGTCGCTGCTTCTGTTCGGATGCAGCAGCACCGAAAACGGCTCGGCCCCCGAAGACACACTTGATTTCAACATTATCGGCGACGATGCTCCCGATTCCTACGCGGCCGCTATGGAAGAACTGGCCGCAATCCAGATTATTGTCCCCGATCCGGTCTCGCACGAGCAGGTAAGCGAACCGCAGGCAGTCAGCCCGGATGTGGATTTTGCGCGTCTCGAGCGCATCGGTCTTGACGACAACGAGAGACCGAACTTCCGCCGCATCGTTCGGCATCTGCACGAGCGATTCCGTGCGCTGCGCGAGTGTCTGGAGAATTCAGACAATCGCGAATTGCATCGCATCGCCTACGGCGCACACCTCGCGTTCAGACGCGGTATGCTCGCGCTCGAGGAAGGACGCCCACGCGCCGCACTGGAAGCCTTCCACCGCGCCAATCGCATGCTGAATCTGGCACAGCGCATGTGCCGCGGCCGCGGCTAAGAATTTTTGACTGGCATTGGTATCAACTGACCGCGCCCCGGAAATTCCGGGGCGCGGTTCTTTTTGTCTCGTTTGGTCTGGCTCACACCAAGCCGGGGTGATTCTCTACTTGCTCTTCACCTTCTTCTTTGGCTCTTCTACGACCACCGCGCTCGGGGTAAAGTCGGGCAGCTTGATCAGATTCTGCTCTGCGATGGCGAGGAAGTTGAACATTGTGTAATACAGGGTCAGACCCGACGGCAGCGAGTTGAACATGAACACCATCAGCGGCGGCATAATATACAGCATCGCCTTCTGATTGGGGTCGGTCACCGTCCGTTTCGACATAAAGAACTGTGAAACCCCCATGATGATCGGCAGAATCGCTACGCCCGATCCGTACAGCGGAATCGAAAACGGCAGGTGAAACAGAATATCCGGACGGCTGAGGTCACTCATCCAGGCCATGAACGGAGCCTGCCGGAATTCAATCGTGGAGGCAAAAATGACATAGAGCGCGTACAGCACGGGCATTTGCAGAAACAGCGGAATACATCCCGATGCAGGATTCACTCCCGAATCCTTATACATCTTCATGATGGCCTGCTGCTGCGCCTGCGGATTATTCTTGTGCAAGTCACGGATGGCCTGCATCTGCGGCTGCAGCGCGGCCATTTTCTTCATCGAAATCTGCGACTTTCGCGTGAGCGGCCAAAGCACAATCTTGACCAGAATAGAAAACAGGATGATCACGATACCATAGTTCGGAATCACCGTTTTCAGCGTCGTCAACGACCACAAAACCGCTTTCGAGAACGGCCGGATAATCGCCCAGCCCCAATTCATCATCTGTTCGAGGCCCGCATTCTCAGCCTTGAGTTCATTCAGATGTATCGGTCCCCAATACACCTTCCAGCGCCCGCCTGCGTTTTGACCCCATGTCTGCCGCAGTTTCACATCATAAAAGTGCTGCTGCGCCGGAGCGGGCTCGTAGTTGCGGTATTTCATGGAAACGCCGCTGGCCGGTCCGCCGAGCGGGACAATCGCGGCAATAAAATATTTTGATCGCACAGCGATGAAGTGCGTTTGGCCTGTGGCGGAAAACGGATCGGGTGTATCCGACCCCATGCGCTCTTCAAGCTCTTCGCCGACTTTGGCGAACGCCGCCGCATAGCGGTGATCAGTTTGTTCGATTTTCTTCGGATCGGGCAGCCGGTTCGGGTAGCGAATGCTCTCTTCAGTGAATGGGATACCGCCGTTCCACCCGATTTCAAACTCGCCGACATCCGGCGCGACAAATCCCGACGTTGCAAGCGCAACATCAAACCCGTATTTCTCGGCATTGAAGATGTAGGTGAGCTGCACGCGTCGCCCCGCGCTGTCGGCTCGCACAAGAATCACCGAGTCCGCACCGCTCGTCAGCTCGAAATCCCGATAGCTGGTCTGGAACCGAAGCTCTGCCAGCGACTGCGGATTGTAGTTGCCAAGCGCGAAGTCAATCCCGCCGATTTCAGGATAGCCCATCACCGGCGGCAGATGCAGATCGAGCACCGTGCCGTCGGAATTCTTATACTGCTTGAGTTTGTAGGACGACACGCGTCCATCGGAACCGATACGCAGGCTAAAGCGCGGCGTTTCGACCTTTACGAAGTCGGGATCAACCGGAGTTGTGTCCAGCATTTTCGGCGCGGACGAAGCAGCACTCGCCGCAGCGGTCTTCGAGCTATCTTGGGCAATCGGCGTGGCCACATCCACTTCTTTTACCGCAGCGGTGGTATCCCGGCCAAGAGAACCAGTCGCAGACTGCGCAGGCTGTTCCGGCCGGGGCGGCGAGATCATTTTGTAATACGTCGGCAGCAAGAGCAGAATCACGCCGACAATGGCGAGTGCGATGAGGGTATTTCGATCGAACATAGTTTGGAAAGCGAAAAGCTAAAAGCGGAAAGCTGAAAGGATATTCTTCTCCCCTCCGTTTCAGCGGGGGGGCAGGGGGGGTACAACCGGATCAAACCCGCCGCTGTGCCACGGCCCGCACTTGGCAATTCTCTTTAGTGCGAGCCACGAACCCTTCAGCGAGCCATACGCGCGAATCGCGTCTACCGCATAGCGCGAGCACGACGGCTCAAACCGGCATCTTCCACCGAGATGCGGACCGAGCGTGAGTTGATAGATATTGATCAGGAAAATGAAAATGTGGCGCATTTACGATCTTCTCCCCTCCGCTTTAGCGGGGGGGCAGGGGGGGTAGGCGGAGTTCGCTTAATGTTCGCGTGAGGCTTCCCTCAAACTCCCCCCAATCTTTCACTTCTTTCCGCACGGCTATCAGCACGAGCGTGTTCTCGGGGAAGAGGGACTTGTTCAGGCGGTAGAACTCGCGCAGCTTGCGAACGTGGCGATGGCGAACGACGGAATTACCGGTAGTTTTTGAGCACGAGAAAGCCACTCTTCGGCCAGCAGGCGAGGGCAAAAAAAAAGGGTCGCCTCGGGCAGGTGCCGTCGCCGACCTTCTTTTCTTAACCTGACCAGTTCCGAGCGGCTGGTGATCCGTTCCGAGCGGGGGAAACGGTTAGAGCTCATCCGAGACGGTTAAACGCTTGCGCCCTTTCGCCCTGCGGCGCTTGAGCACTTCGCGGCCATTCTTCGTGGCCATGCGGGCGCGAAAACCATGTTTATTTGCCCTGCGGCGATTGGAGGGCTGATAAGTACGCTTGGACATAGGGCAAAACCTGAAACGTGAAACCTAAAACTTGAATAAAGACAGGAGCTTACAAGAACACGACTCCCGCCACCACATTTTGTAGAACGCTAAATATAGTAAAAAGAGAGACAAAGGTCAACTCCTAGCGGATTTCTCCACCCACTTGCGGGGAGTTGGGAGGCGGCAAAGATCGCCTCGTCCTCTTTTCGTGCCCATTACCCGCCAAAACTTCACATTTCTGTGGCATTCTTGACCATTCAATCCGGTATCTTCCAAGCACGATGGACGCACTGCCACACCTTCCCCGACCGCCGCTCCCCGGCACCCTTAAACCGAAGGCCCGCAAGACCTTCTGGACGCCGCGCCATGTCGTTCAGCTGTCCTTTGCCGCACTGAATATCTGGCTCTGCTATGGCTTCTATGTCTTTGTGACTCAGGCGATTCTGACCACCGAGGGCGCGCTGCCCGATCGCCCCGCCGGAGTGGAGGGTTGGCTGCCGATCTCGGGTTTGATGGGAATTATTGATTGGATCGCACAGGGTTCGCTGAATCCGGTTCATCCGGCGGCGGCCATTCTGGTGCTCTGCTTTGTGGCGATGAGCCTGCTTCTGCGCAAGGCCTTCTGCTCGTGGCTGTGTCCCGTGGGAACGCTCAGCGAAGGATTGTATTCACTGGGCAAGAAATTACACATCACGCTCAGGGTGTGGCGCGGGCTGGATGTCGTGCTCATGAGTCTGAAATATCTGCTGCTCGGTTTTTTTCTCTGGGCTTTCTACAACATGGGTGCGGCGGGAATTCACGCCTTCCTGTCCAGCCCGTACAATCAGATTGCCGATGTGAAAATGCTGCTGTTCTTTGTCGAGATCGGAACCGTCGGTGCCATCGTGTTGCTCTCGCTCGCCGTGCTGAGCATTTTCATTCAGAATTTCTGGTGCCGATATTTGTGTCCCTATGGCGCGCTGCTCGGTCTGTTCTCGTGGGCTTCGCCGGTGAAGATCCGCCGCGACACCACCACTTGCATTGACTGTGACAAGTGCACAAAAAGCTGTCCGTCTCGGCTGCCTGTCGCCACCAAACTCACGATTGTTTCAGTCGAAT
>CAZVXJ010000075.1:0-11562 GCA_964631675.1 uncultured Alphaproteobacteria bacterium | reverse complement strand
GCAGAAATGCCGTTCCACGGGTACGGTCGGGAATGAGTGCATCGAGCCAACCATAGGGTGACGGTGCAAGTTCGCGCCACAGTGAATCTTCTAAAGTGACCACATGGCGGCGCGACCGATTAAAAATGTCGACCGTTGACCAGCCTTCTTTTGATATACCCTCGCCCGTTGGAGTTGAGATCATGGCAATTCTGGATTCGTCAGGAGTCACGGCGAATTCATGGATCACCCGTTTTTCCGCAACTAATTTCTCAGTGCGCCAGGTGTTGAGATCCAGTTTCCAGATTTCATTAGCCTTGATAACCCCGTCGCCGTACTGCACGTCCTTGAATTTCTTGCGAAGATCCTTCCACTCGTCTTCAATCTCCTCGGACGAAATCGTATAGTATACGGCATTTCCATTTGCGGCGAGTCTGAAGCTGCCAATCCCGTCCTTCAAACGTGTGACTGCTTGCGGTTCGCCGCCCTCGCGGGGGATTCTCCAAATTTGAGACTTGCCATTTCGCGGCGGGTCCTGTTTCTCGTCTCCGCGACTGGTCACAAAATAGATTGACTTGCTGTCCGGACTCCAAATCGGATTGGCGTCTGCGGCTGGATCAAACGTTAGCCTGACCGGTGAGCCGCCTGACGAGGAGACTACCCAAAGCTCGGTATTTCTACTCTCTGCCGGAGGTTCCCAGCGCATCTCAGTATAAGCAATCCAGTTGTGGTCTGGAGAGATTGCCACTCCAGTGATGTATGCTTGTGTGAAATAGTCGTCGAGCGTGATATCATGGTCTCTTGGGCTCGCGGCAACGGTTGACACAATGCAAAACAAGATTTGGGCGAAGCCAAACTTGGCTAATCTCAGCATGGAGGAGTCTTTCAAGTGGACGGGTCGGGTTTCCGGTTTCAATTCAGAGTCACGGGCAATTTCCAAGGCCCAAAGTACGCATGGGTTTCGGAAAACGCAAGCATAACGTCGGCTCCTCCTGCCTCACCTTCATATTTGGGAAATTTTCCCTATATTCACTTGGGTTCATACTTGCACACCACATGGTTGAGTAAGTCATTATAATTTAATATTTTAACTGGTTGTTTCTAACGCAATTAGCCCGCCAAAGTGAGCATGACTCCTCTGGAGGACTTGGTCAGCTGACCCTCTTGATGGGTTCCTTTCAGGATACTTAACCTCTATCTTTGCCTGGCGAATATCGGGGGATAAATCGCCTTACAGTCGCGGCCCCACACCCGTGCGGGAGCTGCGGACTACCAAGATACCGGATTGGAACAGAGTTCTCCCGGACCGCGCGCGAAGGATTTGAGTTCGGTGAGTTTGTGTGTGTTTTGAGTCGATATGTTGTACGGTATGAAAGTTGCGAGAATGTGTCAAGCGACATTGTTTAGGTTTGAAAAGAGTAACCGGTAATCGGGAAACAAATTGTATCGCAAGAGCTACCCAGGCAGTGTTCGCTGGGCTTGCGTTCAAAGGGCGGGCAAGAAGCTGTGAGATTGAAAGGATGAGAACGATGAAGAGACTACGCATTCTATTTTGCTTGATCATCGCCGCGGGAATTGCGCTGTGCGGCGTCGGTTTTGCGACTCCTGTAAAGTTCTGGTGGACAGGTGACCGCACGCAAAACGGACAGATGACGATATTTAATCCGACGGCTGAAGACGGTGACACGGGAATTCCGGTTTACTCTGGCGATCTCGACAGTGATGGCAAAATGGAAGCGCTTCTTTCCGCAATGACGGGTGACGGCCGCCTCAATAACAAGTCAAACTGCGGCGAGTTGCATGTTCTCTTTGGAGTAGACTCGATTCGCGGTTTGGTTGATCTGGCAAACTACAATGGAGTCTACTCGAATTTGTGCACGATTTGGGGACGCAGTACGCGCGACTATTTTGGAGGGAAAACAGGAGTCGGTGATCTGGACGGAGACGATATCAAAGATCTGATCGTGGCCGCGCCATGGAGTGACACGCCCGGACGTACAAACAGCGGCGAAGTGTACATCATTTGGGGCGGAGTGCATCTGCGGAATTCATTCTGGGATATGGCCGACAGCGGCGATGTATTGAATCTGCAAGTGACATTTATTCGCGGGGCAGAAGCGGATGACAAGTTAGGTGCATGGCTGGATACCGGTGATCCCAACGGCGACGGAGATGTGGACTTGATTATCGGCGCCCCGCGTGCGAACGGATTTGAGAATGATGACGAGCATGATCAAACGGGTGAAGTGTATTTGCTATACGGGCCGTTTGCACGCAGTGACACCATTGATCTGGCCAATACCAACCACCCGTTCACTGTCATTTTTGGAATTGACTCGGCAGACCAGATGGGCAACACGTGCGATATTGCAGAACTCAACGGTGACAGCTATGATGAGCTGATTATATCTGCGAGCGCCAAGCAAGTGGCACGGTTGGGAGATACGGATGTGGATTATCCCTTCGAAACCGGCGGCGCGGGGGACGGACCTAACAACTCTCGTCCGGAATGCGGTGAAGTATACATCCTGCGTGGTTCCGCGGTGCTCCCGGATACGATCAATCTGGCCGCAGGAATGCCCGTCAATTCCACGCTGATCTATGGTGCGCATGGGATCGAAGCGCAAGGTGAACCAGCAGGAGATGAATTTGGCGAAGAACTGAACTGCGCGGACATCAACGGAGACGGAATTGATGATCTACTGTGCGGCGCATTTCGCGCTGATGGGTTGAACAATGACATTCCGTGGGCCGGCACCAATTATCTCTTTTATGGACGCCATAATTGGCCGTCAATTGTGGATCTTGCAGTGGGGCTCCCCGACTCCGCATCAGCCATGTATGGCGGTGGTCGTGATTGGCTCTCCGGCGATTCATCACCGCTCGGCGATCTGAACGGTGACGGCTATTTTGACATACTGGGCGGGTGCGTTCATGGCGCTGGTGAATATGACATTTACAAGTCGGGCACGATGCGAATTGTGTACGGTCAACCCGCGCTGTTGCCACCGGTAATCGACTTTGCAAACCCGCCGGATACACTTTATTCTCCGCACATTCAGGGTGCAGAGGTCAGCGACTTGATGTCTTATTGGGCCACGTCGGGAGATTTTAACGGCGACGGCTATTGGGATATTATCACCAATGTCATGCACGGCGACGGCCAGTTCAATGAACGGCGCAACGCTGGTGATTTCTACATAATCTCCGGCGAGTGGATCACCAATCATCCGGGGCAGCCACGATTTTTGAGTGCGACGAGTGATCCGGATCCGATGCGTGTTGTGTTGCAATGGCATGATAACGAAGAGCGCGGTCAGGATCGCCATGTTGTATACCGCAGTACAAACAACGGACAAAGTTATGATTCCGTCGCTTCAGTTCCATTTCCACAGCATAGTTATACTGATTTCGCTGTAACTGCGGGACAAACCTATGAGTATCAATTGGTGGCGGTGGCGACAACCGGTGAACGTTCGAATCCGTCGTACCCGCTTCCGGTATACGTCGGCGGCTCCGTAGGCAATGGATTGCCACTGGTTGTCAATGGACTCCACTGGAGCGCATACGGTTCGGAGGTCGATAATTTCTACGATAATCAAGTACTGTTGGACGGAGCACCGTATGCATTTTGGGACTTGTATTCCACGAATAATTATCCGGATAACATTGTGCCCCTAGGATACGGTATTGATTCTCTGGCCGAACATATTTTTGATCATCCGACAGTATTGTGGATGGCGAACGGCTTCGATCCGGATACCAGCTACGATGACGGAGACATGCTTTATGAGTTTGGACCGACATTAGTGGCATATTTGCAGTCCGGCGGAAGGCTCGTGGTAATCGGCAAAGAGCTTAACTTGTTTTTGTCACCGGAACTGCAACTGGCGTTTACCCACACCATAAATTGGGGGTTTCACCGGACGGTGACCGGTGCCAACTATCTTACGCCATCTTATGAAGGCGTAGATGTTGTTCGCAAGCGCACGGGGGGGCCTGATGTAACGAGTTTGCCGCCGTTCAGTGTCGACAATTCGGGTTGCGCGATGTATCTGCATACGTTTGATTATGACAGTGGAATTGGCGGCTATGACGAGGACGATTATGTGTGGATGAGCGCGCTTTCGCGAGCGTCTATTCTTGATCCATATAATGTCTGTATCATGAGCATGAGGCCGTACCGTGCACACGAGACGGATTTAAGTAATTTCATACGGACGTTGCTGAATGACCTGATTGACCACTATCCGGCACCGACGGATGTTATGGCGATTCCAACTGCCCCCGGCGAAATTATGGTTTGCTGGGATGTTCCGATCATACCGACAGCGACGGGAATCACCATTGTGCGACAACGAGCCGACGGGACTGGAAGTACGGACACACTGGCCACAGTTCCTGCTGATCATCACAACTTTTTTGATAATCCTCCTGATTCGTTTTCGGAATATGCGTACTGGATATTCAGCGAGCACTCGGATGGCAGAAGATCGCTCGACTCATGGCACGTGACCGCACTAAGTCCGGCAGGTATCGGAAATGGCTCCTTGCTCATCGTGAACGGCAATGATTGGGCAATCTATGAAGCCGAACTGGATCCGATGCTAGCCAACAATGTGATACAAGGCGCACGCCCATTTCGCTTCTGGGACTTGTTCAGTGATAATAACTACCCAGCCGGATACACTCCGGTCGGGTTTGGCACGGACAGCCTGCTGGCAGCCATGTGGCAATCGCCGTATACAATATGGCTCGCCAATGCGTTCAACGGAGATGAAGACGATTTTGTCGCGATGCAGCCGACACTTGAACTTTACTTGAACAGTGGAGGCAATCTGCTCGTGATCGGAAAAGAGCCGAATCTTTATCTTGGAACCGAGTTGGAGAACCGATTGCGGTTGCAGTCGTATCTCGCTCCGGTGACGTGGGTGAATTCTGATACGGCGCGCGGCGAGCATCCGTCCTTTCGAGATTTCGGAAGGATCGGTCCGAGCATGTCGCTTTGTCCGGAATTCACCGTCAACAATTCACCACTCGTTTACCCGATTCTGCGAAAGAATTTGACCGTTGGCTCTTACATTGGAGCGGCGGCACGTCCGGCGCTAAACGAGGCATTCAATCTGGTCTTAATCAGCGTTCGCCCATATCGCGCCGAACCGGTTGCGTTTCGTGCGACGATGGAAACGGTGCTCAGCGATCTTCTCGGACAGACGCTGAATGATCCGGTGGATGATTTGACTCTGAAACGGACCGCGGGAGCCGTTCAACTGCAATGGCAGCCGATTCCCGGAGCGACCGGTTATCGAATTTGTCGTTTGACGAATCTTAACTTGCCGCACAATTTCGGTTCGGTCATTGGCGAGACCGCATCGACGACATATTCGGATCCGCTTCCGGTCGGCGATACCAAGCGATTTTACGTCGTCTATCCGACGTTCCCTTGACCGCTCCGACCGGGCTAGTCTCTCAACTTTGAACTTTTAACTTTTGACTTCTTCTTAGTGCCGCGACCAACATTAGATAGCCTCAACGAAGCTCCCGAACGCATCTTCCGCAAAGTCATCTGCATCATGCCGGCCTACAATGCGGAGTTGACACTGGAAAAGACTTTTCGCTCGATTCCCGAAGGGTCTGTGCAGGAGTTCATATTGACCGATGACTGCAGCAAGGATCGTACGGCGGATCTTGCGGAGTCGCTCGGAATCACCGTGATTCGTCATCAGCAAAATCGCGGATATGGAGGCAATCAGAAGACCTGCTATGATGCCGCACTGGAGCGTGGTGCCGACGCGGTCGTGATGATTCATCCCGACTATCAGTATGACGGAAGAATCACGCCTTTCGCGATCGGGCTGCTCCAGACGGGAATCTGTGACGTGATTCTGGGTTCGCGCATCCGTACACGAAAGGAAACGCTTGCGGGGGGAATGCCGGTATACAAGTATCTGAGTAACCGCGCGCTCACGATTTTTGAGAACATTTGCCTCGGCCAGAATCTCGGCGATTTTCATTCGGGATTTCGGGCGTACACCAGAGAAGTTCTGGAGGCCATAGATTACCGGAATAACTCGGAAGATTTCGTGTTTGACACGGAACTACTTGCGCAAGCGGTCTACCACGGGTTCCGGGTTGGAGATATTCCGATTCCCACACGCTATTTTGAAGAGGCGTCTTCCATCAACTTTCGAAGGAGCGTGAAATACGGTTTGCAGACTGTGCAGGTGATGGGAAAATTTGGACTTCAGAAGCTGGGGTTGGCGAAGTTTCGCCTGTTCGATCGCGCTGTAATTCAGTCTTAGATCTAACGATAGCTGCGTGATTCGGTCATATTTCGAAAATAAGCCGTATCTTATTGCGTCCATAGCGCTGGCTCTGCTGGTGCTTTTTTTTCATTTGCTGACTCCATGGGCCATGGAGGACGATTATTGGGAAACGTCGGCCACGGTCAGGGAGATTGCAAGGAATCCGCTGCATCCGCAGAATCCGCTGCTTGCCCTTGGTGAGGGAACAAGCCCGCGCATCGTTCCCTACACACTTCTCTGGGGTAGTGTGATGAGATTGACATCGTTGCCTCTTCCGGCCACGATGATTCTCGCGGCTCTGGTGAACATTCTCATGCTCACGTCAGGGCTCTACCGTTTTGTATCGCAGAAATTCAAGAATGACCGTCTGCCGCTGTATGTTCTGCTGACCATGCTGTTATTGTGGGGAGCAGGCTACTCTCAGGCGAACGCGTATCAGCTTGAGATTCTGGTCTGGTCTGCCCCGTATGTTGGGATTGCAGCATTCGCAATCTGCTTTCACGCACTGGCGGGATTGCAGAGGTTTCTCGACTTGCGGTCATGGTACGGCCTGAGCGAGTACACGCTGCTTTCGATAGTTGTGTTTCTCACTCATCCAATCACGGCGGCATTCTTGTTTGTGGCAGCGCTGGCCCTCCTGTTCGAAAGCCGCAGCCTGAAGCTCATCGTCTTGCTGCAGGTAGTGCCACTGCTTTGCCTCGCTGTGGCTTTGGTCTGGCCGTTCTTCGACTATTGGACCGTGTTGACGAAAGGTTCGAGTGAAGCATGGTTTGTTTCACCCATGTTCTCGAATCGTCCGGCCGCGATCGGAACAGCCTTCGTTGGCATCCCGATACTCGCCTACTTCGTCTACAGGCGGCGCGTAAGTTTCTTGGCGTATGGGTTCGCGATGTGCGCCGCGGCCTATCTCGCTTCTGATATCCTGGACGTGCTGATTGGCGGCCGTTTTCTGTTCTGGGCCATGGTATTTCTGCATATCGGAATCGCATTGTATGTATTGGAGACGAACTTGATTCGGCCTTCCTCGATCATAGAATCACTGCGCGGTTCGGGGCTTTCGTTCGTACTTTTGGTTATGCTGCTTCTTCCGGCACTGGCATATCGCGCAGGCAAGCTTGGATTCTACGGCAAGCTGGCACTAAGTCATACGGTTTCCGGTCCGAACTACTTGCGAATGCCGGATGCTTTGTACTTCCTGAGCCAGTATCTTGGAGCGACAGATGTCGTTATGGCGGATGAGCGGAGCGCGTGGGTGCTTCCCTCACTGACAGGTGCAAAAATTATCGCGCAGGCCAAAGGCAATCCGCTGATTCAGGGTGAAGTAGAGAAGCGAAAGCTTGATGTGCAGGCATTCTATAGGAGGGAGCTTTCGGTGGACGAGCGGCGGAAACTACTGAACACATACGGTGCAACACACGTGCTCGTGAATCGCGCCGATTCGGACTTGCTCAGTCCTTCGCTGTTTCAGGCAATGGATTCGCTCGCGGAGCTGAGCGCCCGGCAATCAGCGGTCGAATTGTACCGGATTCGATAAGGCGCTGCACTCCAAATCGGGAAATGACAACTTCAACGCGAACGGATAATTGATTTGTTTCCTCGTTCCCGCAAATCGGCGGCACGTCATCGTCAAATCAAGCGCGAGCGGGAAATCTTGCTTATCATGGAGACAATCCGTGACGCGCTGAAAGGTAATGTGAAAGCCGGAACGGCGGACTTTACCACTCTCGAGTTTGGCTGTGGCGAAGGCTACCAGATCCCATTTTTGAGACAATTCGGCACCGTCGTGGCATCAGACATTTATGCGAGTGAAGGCATGAAGGGCAGGTCAGATATCGAGTTTGTCGTCTGCCCGATTCAGTCTACTCCATTCGAGGCCGGAAGGTTTGATCTTGTTTTCTCAAATCATGTGATGCAGTATATTCCGGAGCGCGAACTTGGGGAGTTTTACAAAGAATTAGCCCGCATCGGAAAGCCAGATTGCCTGTATGCATTTTCGGTTCCGACCGGGCTGTGGCTTACGCTGGCGCTTCCCGCCCAGTACTATGAAAAACTGCGTTGGGTGATGGGCAAGATCTTCGGTCGAAAACCAACCCGGCCTGACTTCAGCAAAAACGTAGCAGTTGGACCGGATCTCAGCAATCCAAAGCGCGATTCATTCGGAGTGAGGCTGGCACGCGCCGCGTTACCAATCGGTAGCGGCAGCTATCATCCGTTTTGGAGTGCACGGAGGAAATTTCGGGTCGAAGAGTGGATCAGGCGATTTGAGTCTGCAGGCTTCACACTGGTTCGCGCCGAACCGCTGCTGCTTTATGCTCCGTCCGAATGGCCCATCGTACCGACTTCACGCAGGCCGGCCCAATCGGGCTTCGCTTCGAGCATGCTGTTGGTCTTTCGTGCGAGTCCCGTCCCTGTTTCCGCTCCATAGTCAACCGCATAGAGTACCGGTTGGGGATTCGACCTGTTCACTCTTAAGGGGCCGATTATCACGTGCTTTATTGAAGGCCCGAGCTGGACACTGCTCCCGCTCGTACGTGGCGAGAAAAGGACACTTGGTGTCAGCTCGACACTTGCTTGACAATTGTAAATATCTTATATTTCAGCCGTTTTGCATGTGGCCAATCTGGCGTGAGAAGAGCAATCAAAAACTAAAAGTTTGTTTTTATTAAACTTAGTCTGTTTTTTGGTTCGCAATAACATCAGCAACTACCGCCAGATTCCCTCTCTTTGCAAGACCCCTTGCGAATTTTTTCACCAGCTACCTGCTCCCCGCCGTACCCGGCACTCCTCTTTTTCTTATTTGACAGTGACTGAGAACTTCCAATTGACCATCAGAGCATGATGAGCCGTAAATTTCTTGCGGCCATTTATGTCGTGGCCTTTCTCGGTCTCGGGTACTATCTTTGGGGACATGTAATCTGGAGCAGCCAGGGCTATGCTCCGGAGCAGCCAATCCCTTTCAGTCATAAACTGCATGCCGGAGACAACCATATTCCGTGTCTCTATTGCCATACGAATGTTGAGCGGTCTGCACACGCGACCATTCCATCGGGCAACATCTGCATGAACTGCCACAGTGTTGTGGCCGTCAACAAGCCCGACATTATTAAGTTGACTGAAGCCTACAACGCAGGTAAGCCGATTGAATGGGAGCGCGTCCACAACCTGCCCGATCATGCCTATTTCTCGCATCAGTGGCATATTGCCAAGGGATTCCAATGCGTGGAATGCCACGGTCCGGTTGAGACAATGGACAAGGTCTACCAGTACAAGCGATTGCGAATGGGCGACTGCGTCAGCTGCCACCGTCAGAACGAAGGTCCCACGACCTGTAACACCTGCCATCAATGAGCGATCAATCCAAGCCTAACCACGAGCACGAAGCGCACGAGTCGAACCTCGATTCAGTGCTGGCCGTGCCGCGCTTGCACTGGACGTCCCTCGAAGAGCTGGATGGCAGTGCCGAGATTGAGCGCGTACGCCGCGAGGAGTTCTTTGACAAGCCCGTGGGCCACTTCGATGCGAACGGGTGGAAGCTTGAGGATGTCAATAAGCGACCTGGTCCGATCATGGAGGCGGCGGGATTTGTAGAGCTTGCTGTGAAGAACAACGGCACGGACTCTGACGGGTTCTCGCGGCGGGATTTCTTGAAGCTCTCCGGTGCAGCCATGGCTTTTGCAACCGCAGGTTGCGGATTGAGGCCTGCTGAGAAAATCATCCCGTACGTCAAGGCTCCTGAAGGAATGATTCCCGGGGTGGCCAACTACTATGCCTCGACGTTGGGAGACGCGCAGGGAACTTCCGTTCTGATAAAGACGCGCGAAGGACGGCCCATAAAGCTGGAAGGAAATCCTGACCACCCCCTGACCGAAGGGCGTTTGGATGCACAGAGCCAGGCCGCGATTTTCAATCTCTATGATCCGGACCGATTGACCGGGCCGGTAAAGTTGACGCGTGGAGCAAAGCCAGACCCGGCTGTAATATCGTGGGCAAAAGCCGATGAAGAAATCGCCAAGGCCCTAACCGAGTCTGAAGGCAAAATTGTTTTATTGACTGGCACCGTCCACGGCCCGGCACGAACGAGCATCATTAAGGATTTTCTCGGAGCATTCCCCGGCGCCAAGCATGTGATGTTTGATGCCTGGTCGAACGAATCGGTACGCGTTGGACAGGAATCGTGTTACGGTGCGCGGGTTTTGCCAAGATATCACTGGGATCGGGCGGAGTACGTGTTGTTACTGGACGCTGATCCGCTGGGGAGCGGATACGCCTCAATTGAATGGCAAGTTGGGTATGGGAAGCAGCGCAAGATTCGCGGCAAGAAATTTCTCAAGCTGGTCTCCTTTGAGCCCAATCTGACCTTAACCGGTTCCAACGCCGACGAGCGTTACCCGGTGCGTACCGGTGAGGCAGCAGCCATCGGGCTTGCAATTGCAAAAGAGCTTCTCGGTTTGGAAAGCGGAGCTTCATCGGGGATCGACCGTGCGCGAGCCAAGGAATTCCTGGCGAAAATCAATGTCGCCGAGGTAGAGAAGGCCGCGCACTTGACATCAGGCACCATCAAGCGCCTTGCATCAGAGTTGTCTAAACACCAGAGCGAAAGTCTGGTGATGGCCGCGGACGATGAAGTGTCTCAAGTTGTGGCCAATTTGCTGAATAGTCTGCTGGGCAACGATGGTACGACCGTAGACGGAGTAAATTCTCCCTCGAATCAGTCACTGGGCAGCGTGAGTGATATGCTCGCCCTCATTAACGACATGAAGTCCGGAAACGTGCGCACCCTGATTGTGTGCGGCACGAATCCGGCTTTTGCGCTCCCGGCTTCTGCAGGATTTGCGGATGCGGCGAAGCGCGTGAAGACTGTCATATCGCTTGCGGATCGTTTGGATGAAACGGCTCATTCAAGCGACTATGTGCTTCCGACCTTGCATTCGTTGGAAAACTGGGGCGACGCCGAACCGCAAAAGGGATTGCTCAGTTTGCAGCAGCCGACCATTCTGCCGCTTTATGACAATCGCGCGGCCGAACAATCGTTACTGAACTTTGCTCAGACGGCGAAGTCCGGTGAACTTGGAGCATTTTCCGGGGATTGGCGGCAGTACATCATGTCAGTTTGGGAAAAGCAAGTCCATGCGAATGGAGGATTCGAAGCCTCATTCCCAGTCTTTTGGAGTGGTGTGCTTCGCGACGGTGTGCTGGACCGCAGAGTCAACAAAGGGGCCGAACCGCGCACTTTCAACGTAGATGTGTTGAACGCGATAAAACCTCCGCAAGTGACTCG
>CAZVXJ010000074.1:0-11661 GCA_964631675.1 uncultured Alphaproteobacteria bacterium | reverse complement strand
CCATCGCTTCATAATCGAATGGAGTCGACTGGAGAACGTCTACGGGACGCATTCAGAGGAGACTTTCGAGATTATTCTGTTCGACACCGATTGCTGGCCGACTTCCACGGGAGATGGTGATATTGTAGTTCAGTATCACACGGTCGCGAATACTGACACATGGGACAACTATGCCACCATCGGCATGCAAGATCGCAATCAGGGCTACGCACTTCCGGTTTCGTTTGCGGGTGAGAATGAGCCGGGAGTGGGCACACTGCGCAGCGGGCAAGCATTGCTGTTCACCACAGGAAAGCCAACCGCTGGAGCTTACGTCACTTTTGCCGGAATTCTCATAGATGATGATGATGAAGGAGGTTCGAACGGTAATGGGGATGGGATGGCTCAAAACGGAGAGACCATCCAGCTCGCCGTCACGCTTCAAAACACCGGAGGAATTGCCGCACCCGCCTCTTCCGGAATTCTGCGCAGCTCCGACTCACGTGTGGTCATGCTGGATTCGACCCTTACCTTTCCAACAATTCCAGCTGGCGGAGAGGAATCAGGTACTGCGGTAAGAGTTCAGCTTGCACCTTCGATACCCAATGGGCTGAGTGCGAATTTGACTCTCACCTTGTCAGGTGGCGCACTTCCGTGCGTGCTCCTGCCTTCATTTGGAATTGTCGGGCCAGTACTTGCCGTGCTGGAGCCAGAGCTCGATGACGACTCTACGCCTCCGAGCATTGGAAATGGTAACGGCGAACTCAATCCCGGTGAAACGATTGAGCTTGTTGCCGCTGTGACGAACTCCGGCGGCAATGTCGCCTCAGGAGTCGTCGCCAGGCTTCGAAGACTGTCGACGAACATTACCCTGCTCGACACATCCGCAATTATAGGGGATGTCGGGATTGACCAGGAAGTTTCCGCCGGGGACCCATTGGTGTTCCGCGTGAGCAACAATGCAGACGATGGATCCAGTGTTCAGATCAGCGTACTCAGACGAGATCAATTTGGTGCGGAATGGAGTCGGACCTTTAGTTATTTCGTGGGCGAAGTGCATCTCACGTTGGATGAAGTGCGCGTGGCAGACCCGACTCCTGGTGGGAACGGCGATGACAGGCTTGAAAATGGGGAAACCGGAGAACTCTACCCGGTTATTGAGAATAGTGGATTTGGTTCAGCCTCCAATGTGGTCGTCACTGTCACTACAACGGATACGACGATTACACTTGCGAATGCAACGCAGTCCGTTGGTTCCATTGGCGGAAACAACTCCCGAGAACCGGCCATTCCGATTGTGATTCATGCTGTGCCCGGCTACAATGAGCCGCGAGGCGCGATCGTTCAAGTGCATGTTACGGCCGATGACGGTGTCGACTTCACGACTCCAGCTTCGGTGACAATCGGAAATGTACGCTATTACACCGGTTTTGATGTCTCAACCGCGGGGTGGTCGATATTTGGCCGTCAGAGTGCATGGCACACCCAGGCACGACTCAGCGTGTCACCTCCACGTGCCTTTTATTGTGGAGAGGAATCGAATCAACACTATCCGAACCTGGGCGACGAGTACTTGCGTTCACCTTCGTTCGAATATGACGGAGCGGCAACGCTGATTTTCTCGACTCGTTACCAGACACACAGTGCGGCGGACTATTGCCGTGTCCAATTGCAGGAAGGTGCGTCAACGTACTACACCCTGGATACTTTCAGCGGAGACAGCTCGGTATGGCACGAACGCAGATACGCTCTCGCTACCTATCCCCCGTCCGACAATGCCCGAATCAGATTCTGGTTTGTTTCGGACGCAACGGGTAATGACGCCGGCTGGTACATTGATGATGTGATCATAACCGATGAAGTTGACGCCATTGATGACGCAGATTTTCAGGCGGTTCCTGACCAGTTCTCATTGGACAGAATCTATCCGAATCCGTTCAACGATCGTGCAAGAATTGAATACTCGATTTCGAAGCGAACTCACGTGTCCATCAAACTCTACGACATTTCGGGCAGAACCGTTGCCACACTGCTTAACGGCGAGCGGGAACCTGGCCGACACGCTCTCACTTGGACTCCTTTATCTATGGCAAGCGGAGTGTATCTTGTGGTACTTAACTCCCCGGATGCAGAGGTAACGCAAAAGGTGTTGTACCTCAAATAGTACTGAGCGAGCCAATCCTCCGAAACGGGTCCGATGTGTGTCGGACCCGTTTCATTTGTGTCCATGTTTGGAGAACTTGACAGTCCAGGACGCGATGAAATCGTATACTAAGCAGATTAAATTTGCAAAGTAGGATGTGAGCCGGGGCAAACTCGGAGAAAACCAGCCTACTAACTATAATCTCCGGTAATTTCTCTGAGCTAAACTCCTCAAACTATTTGCTTTCCTAACAAGTGTGTATTACCTTTGGGGCCGTGATGAGTCCCCGGTACGCTGTGCGGGAAAGGCAACTCTACCTCAGACAGCGCCGGGAAGATGAATGGCAAGTGCATTGTTCACTGATCCAAAGGATGACTATGCTTGAACGCTACGGAATGTTCGAAACAGAGCGAGCCGCGCGCATGGCGGGTGCTCTGGCGCATGAACTTAACAACCCACTTCAGGGACTTGTGTCGAGCCTTGCGGCAGCCGAGGCTGATGCCAGTTCAGACAGCGGAGCGAAGCTCAAAATAGAGTTGATCGCCGGGGGGGTTCGCCGACTGTCCAAGACCGTTGAATCGTTCTCGGCTGTTTACGAGAATCTACCCCGCGTGCCAGACCGGATTACCCGGGCCTGCCTTACGCAGGCTTTTATTGATGCGCTTGAACCTGTCTTCCCGCTTTCCTTTGCAGAATCAAGAGAGCGACAAGGTTCAAATGGATGTGCGATGTTATGCTACGCAGCCGAGACTGTCCGATTGTTGAGAGATTCCATCGCTCAAGTGCAAGGAGAACTTCACACACTGACAATGCACGTCGTCCAGTGCAATCAAAACTATGTCTACGAGTTTATACTCGCAGGCAGGAGTGAGCAGCAAATGTGGCATGCCGTCGAAGATGCGCGTGGCGTAGGCGGGCTGGTCGTACTGCTGGACGAAATTGTACGAATGGCAGGAGGAAAAGTCTCCGTTTCATTCGCCGCGAATCGTGTGTCGGGAATTGCCCTTAAACTCTGCTGCGCCGATCAACTTGCTGGGGAAGAGCATTCATGAACTCTGCCTATAGAGTACTGTTGGCGGACGACGACACTCTGGTCTTGAACGGCTTTCGCGAGACTCTCGGTCGCTCGGGTTACGACGTTACTGCGGTGGATTCGGGACAAGCGGCAGTAGAGTTGCTCGATACTCAGAGTTTTGACGTGGTTATGACCGACTTGTTGATGCCATCCGTAAACGGGCTTGATGTTTTGCGGGCGGCCTTGACCAAGAATCCTGAAAGCGTCGTCGTAATCGTCACGGGATTTGCAACTGTAAGGTCGGCTGTGGAGGCACTTCGACTGGGTGCGTATGACTATGTGGTCAAGCCGTGTGAAGACAAGGAATTGCTGTATCGCGTGAGGATGGGGATCGAGCGTGTTCAGCTTCAGCGCGAATTGCGTTTGAAAGAGCTGGACACAGAGAAGATGAAGGCCATCGCCCAGACGGCAGTTACTGTCAATGACCAGATCAACACGCCGCTGAATGTGATCCTCAATAGCGCTGAGTATATTCGTCTGAAAACGCTGCCAGACTCCGGCGAGATAAGGCAGTCGCTTGATTTCATCAGCCAGGAAGTGGTGAAGATCAAGAGCGTAATACAAAAGCTCGCGCGCATTGCTGATCCACGAACAAAGGAGTATGCGGGCAACACTGCATACATGGTGGACGTGGAATCCTCGGGACAAAGAGACCCGAATGCAGCAACGGATCACGGCGGCAAACGACGGATTCTTGTGGTCGACGACGAGCATTTTATGGTTCATGCATTGAGCAAACTGCTCGACATGATGGGTTACGATGTGGTGGCGGCTTTTGGCGGAAAGGAAGCGTATGAAGTGTATCTGTCACAATCTGTGGATCTTGTCGTATCAGACTTGCACATGCCGGACATGAGCGGGTTGGACTTGCTCACTTCAATCAAGACGCACAATCCGCAAATGCCTGTCATACTTGTTACCGGATTTGGAATAGAGAGGGCTGCGGAGTCTGCTCGTTGCAAAGCTGACGGATTTCTTGGGAAGCCATTCAAGATCGGAGAGCTAAAATCTCTGATTGACCAGGCATTGAACGTCACAGCGTTTAGTAACTCTGAGATAGCCTCGCCTGCCTTTGCCCAGGCAAGAAAGGGTGTGGCCTGAGCCATGAGTGTAATGGCAAATAACTCACAGAATTTTCTCGCTGATGAATTCAAGCCGGTGTGTGAGCGCCGGCTTTTGGTCGTTGACGACGATGAGGTCGTGTGCCAGATAGTACAAGCGTTTCTCAGCCATGAGGGCTGGGAGGCCGACACAGCGGGCAGCATAGCTGAGGCTGACTCTCGGTTGGCTGCGCGAGGTTACCCGGTAATAATTTGTGATGTACACCTCTCCGGAGGCACAATGGAGTGGCTCGCCCGCGTCCGGACGGCTCACTCCCAGACACAGGTTATCATGTTCACGGGCGATCCCTCTATCTCAACCGCGCGCGAGGCTATGCAGGCCGGAGCCTATGACTACGTCACCAAGCCCGCAAGGCGCGAAGAGCTGGTCAGTACGGTGTTGCGAGCATTTGACAGGCATGTATTGTTGGTTCAGCAAGAAAAGCTCGTAGCAGAGAATTTGCGGTACCATAGAGAGCTCGAAAACATGGTACAGACTCGCACCGAACAACTTCGTACCTCCGAACGCATGTATCGAGCAGTGTTTGACCGGTCGGTAGATGCGATCCTCTTGCTGAGTATTCCGGGTGGTACTATTGAAGACGCGAATATCGCCGCTTCACGTTTGGTTGGACTTAAGACCGGAGAGTTGGCCGGTCGGAAGATAGAAGAATTTACCGGCACACAACTGCAAGGTGTTTTTGCTGAGTGCGACCGGTCAGGATTGCGTGAGTGGCGATTTGAACGCATTGTGTTTCTCGGGGATCAGAAGAAATCGCGCACAGCTCAAGTAACAGCCGGGCTAATCGAATATGAAGGCGAGCGGCATATTCAGCTTATTGCTCGCGATATTACGGACCATCTTGAGCTGGTCGAGCGAAGTGAGCTGATGGAGCTTGAATTGCTCAGCGAACAGCGATTGGCGGCCATCGGCCTGCTTGCATCGGGCGTAGCCCATAATATCAACACGCCTTTAATGGGAATCTACGGCGTCGCCCAGCTCATAAAGATGAAGCATCCTGAGATTGAAGATATTGACGGGGTGATTGCACAAGTTGACCGCATCAATGCGATCATACGCAACCTGATGTGGAAAAGCAGGCAGGAGCAAGAGGCGTCATTTCAAGAAATCGACCTGAATCAGCTGCTGCGTGAGGAACTCCATTTTCTGCAGGCAGATTTGGATTTCAAGCATAATGTGGAGAAGGAATTCAAACTTTCAGACAATATCCCGACACTGCTCGGACGATACAGTGATTTTTCACAATCACTCATGAATGTGGTTCGCAACGCATTGGATGCCATGCACGGGCGCGAGCTGCGAAAGCTCAACGTTGCCTCCATGGCAGTCGACGGTGACGTGTTGATCACGGTTGAGGACACCGGCTGTGGAATGTCAGAGTCAGAGGTTGAGAAGATCTTTATGCCGTTCTATACCACGAAGCCGGTCGTGGGCAGTTCGGACTGTGATGGTCCAACGGGTACTGGGCTTGGCCTCTCTACAGTCCAGAAACTGCTTGCCCCCTACGGTGCGCGATACAAGATAGAGAGTGCTCCGAACTTAGGGACCCGATTTACAATTTGTATTCCAATTGCAATGAACCTGCCATCGGCGAAGTCCAAAGAGAGGCAAGTCATCGTTTAGAGATTGTCAGCGATCGTGAATTGCGAAAATAGAAGAGCCCGGTGAAGTTCACCGGGCTCTTTCTAAATGAATCACATACTTGACTGTCTCATATCAGTGCATGGATACGGCTCGCAACAGACTCCGGAGCCTCATCCAAGTCACGCTGCACCCACACAGCGCGAGTATCGCGCCGCCACCAGGTCAATTGCCGTTTCACATAGTGCCTTACCGACTTCTGGATATCAGAAATCATTTGCTCACGGGTAATCTCTCCCCGCAAATAAGGGAATACTTCCCGATAGCCATGTGTTGAGAGCGCGTTACAATTCCTGTCGTCGAGTCCCTGCTGATAGAGGCGGCGGACCTCGTCAACAAGACCTTCTTCTACCATGACTCGCGCCCTTTCGTTCACCCGTTTGTACGTGGCATCACGGTCTGCATAAAGCACGATAAGGGTAAACTCGTGCGCAATCGGCACTTTGTTCAACTCTTGCAGCTTGGCCAGTGAGATTCCCAAAGAGCGGTAAACAGCAAGAGCCCTTAGCAATCGGTGGTGATCGTTTGTGTGAGTCACGGACGCACTGGCCGGATCGATACCAGCCAGTTCATTGTGCAGCTCGGATGCGCCACGCAATTCCAATTCCTTGCGAAGAACGATGTAGTCCGCTTCGCACTCCGATTCTACCTGATAGAGTCCATCCAGCAGTGCGCGCAGATACAACATGGATCCACCCACCACCAGTGCCACTCGCCCTCGATTGACAATCTCGTCTATGCGCGATCTGCCTTCACGCTGGAAATCACCGGAAGTCCACCGGTCTAAAATGGACTTTTCGGCAATGAAGTGGTGCCGCATGGTGGCAAGCTGATCGGGACGTGGCGGTGCCGTTCCGATACTTAGTTCACGAAATATCTGTCGCGAATCTGCATTGACGATTTCCGCACACAGACTCAACGCAAGTGGAATTGAGACTTCTGTCTTACCGCCTGCCGTCGTTCCCGTCAGCACCACTACCTTTTTCACCCACTTAATCCGATCGCTTAAAACGCCGATCCAGCTCTGTAAGCGTCAGGTGTATGACCGTGGGTCGTCCATGTGGACAGGTATTGGGGAATCTCGTGGCGAATAGCTCATCTATCAGTGTAGACATTTCATCGGGACTAAGCAAATCCCCCGTTCGAATCGCCGCCTTGCAGGCAAATCCGGCGGCCAAAGCGTCCCTGGGAGCAAACTTGGATCTCCTGAACTCTGAGTACTCAGAGAGCATCGCGTGGATCATGCCTGCTTCCGAAACTCTGCGTAGTCCTGCTGGAACTGCGTCAATACTGTAGGTGCGTGGCCCCAATTCATGTATCTGAAAACCCAGAGTACCCAGATCTGCCAGTACTTCCTGGAAAACCGAATCCTCCGCCGAATCTAATTCCAACAGCATGGGAAACAGAAGCTGTTGAGCATTGAACATCCGGTCTTCAAAGCTGCGCAGTGCGCGTTCATAGAGTACACGTTCGTGAGCAGCGTGCTGATCAATCAGAGCGATACCCGATCTTATCTGCGCAATCAGGTACTTGCTATGCATTTGGAGAATTGCCGGGCGGAATGGCTGATCTGCAACCGGATGCGGCCGAACGGGCTGTCCAGAATCTGCGATGACCGGTGTATCCACTGCAGCAGCAAACAACGGCACAGCCCATTGTGCATCGGTCAGGGAGTTTGCGTTTCTTTGCGGTGTGTATGGCAGATCAGGTGCAGAGCCAGACAACTGCCCATGAATTCCAAAATCGCCTCCATTCAATTGCAATCGATGCTCACGCAACTGTTCAGGCAGTACAGACCTTACGGCGCGGTAAACAGCGGCATGCACGAGTTTTTCGTCCCGAAACTTTACCTCCAGTTTGGACGGGTGACAGTTTACATCAGCCTGAGACGGATCCATCTCCATCAGCAGGACATAAAATGGCCACTCTCCCGGTTCGAGAAATTCTGCGAGTGCCGCCTTGAAAGCCGAGTGTATCAGGGGACTTTGAATCGGTCTGCGATTCAAGAATATGTATTGGTCACCGCGCGACCTTTTGTTCAACTCTTGCTTACCCACTACGCCGGAAATGACCAAGTCGGCGATATTAAACGTCAGTGGTTGAGTCTTGGCTGCAAACCCCGAACCGAAGAGTTCATTTAACCTTGTCTCAAAGGAGGCAGGCGGCAGTACGAATTCGATACTGGTGCCGTGGGTAAATGACCAATGTATCTCAGGGAAGGCGATCGCGTAGTTTCGAAAAACACGTACAAGGTGCGCCAGCTCAGTTGCAGGGGACTTCGCGAACGCCGCGCGAGCAGGTGTGTTGTAATACAGTGAATGCACGGAAATAATGGTTCCCCGAGACATTGCAATCGGCTGATCGAGAATGATTTCTCCGCTATCCAGCCTAAGCATCGTACCGGGGCTGCCATTGCCCGTGCAGGATTGAGCTTCGACAAAGCTTACAGATGCGATCGATGGCAGCGCCTCGCCACGAAATCCGAAGCTGCTGATGCGGTGGAGATCATCTGCTGTGGAAAGTTTGGAAGTCGCGTGCCGCTCAAACGCGAGATGGAGGTCGTCCCGGTCCATGCCCGAACCATCATCAATAACCTGAATCAACTCCATGCCATGCCCTTTGATAACAACTTGTACGCGTGTAGCGGAAGCATCAATCGCGTTTTCGATTAACTCCTTTAGCGCGGAAGACGCGCGCTCAACCACCTCGCCCGCTGCGATTTGATTGACCACATGTTCTGACAGGATGCGAATCTTATCCCGCAATCTTCTCACTCACAATTTTACGTGTCACTTCGAGGATGTCGCGAGCTCTAAGCCGCGCATCTGCGACCAGCCGACGAAAGTCCAATCGCTCGCTCTCATCGATACCGGGCAGATTGATCAAGACGTTGTATGCTGCGCCTTCGACACCGGCAAGCAACATTTCGGCCCCGGTGCCTGCGTCTGAAACGGTATTAACGTTACCATCCCGAGCGATGGTCGGCGCGAACTCCAGCGCGGTGAGACAGAGGATTATTGTCTGCCGCGGCACAGCAATTGTTCGCTCGGTAGCCACCCGCAGTTCGCGCGCCTTCCTCGCCCGATCCAAGTCGTCAATCACTGGCAGTTTGCTTGCGACGCGAAGCGCGTTGAATGCATCCGTGTCTTCATCAATCGCGGCAGTTAAGTCACGACGGCAAACCTCGAGACTTTCACGGATGCCGCGCAAACTCGACGCCACAGAGGCATACTCTGACTTGTCAATCGTAAAATTGATGACCATCGTCAGCAGTCCAGCGCCAATTGATCCGCTTAATGCGGCAGCGCTACCGCCGCCAGGAGCCGCGCTCTTGGCCGCAATCTGCTCAATAAACCCGATGACGGGCTGATAAACCAGCCGGGATGGATTGGATACCGTATGACTCTGGGCAGGCGGCTGAGTAGCCGGAGTTTCAATTGGCGATGGCATGCTCAATTATTTTCGTCTTAGGATCAAACAAGCGGAAACTGGATAAGCCGAGTCGCTCGTGTGCGAGGTCGACTGCACTTTGTTCGGTGGTAAACTTTGGCAATCTGTCTCGCCAACGGTAAAACTCCGCGGCAAGCAAGACTGCTTCGAGTGGAACAAGGCCAACAATCTCACTTCCTTCTACCTCCAACCCACGTGCGGCTGCCTCCTGCTTGACGTACTCGAATGCGATATGCGGGGCAGTAACCAAGTAATTTGTTAGATTGATGGATACTTGACACATTTTGGTTTCATCAAGGTAGACACCCATAGCCTTTGTAGCGCGAAGCGGCCCAGGGTGAAAGACCTTCTTGCCGGTGGCAGACAGAACATCATCTCCGTTCTTGTCTGTCATCGGCCAACCCATCTCACGAACATGCAGAGCCATATCGTCTACTGCCTCCAAGTCTTCAGTCCGGATGTTAACATTGTATGCGATCAAGAAGAACCGGGCACCTGAGATAACGCATCCGGACTTGGGTACAAAACGTGCAGGACCGAAATCCGGAGCCCACTCGGGAAGCTTCAGCTTTTCTTCGATTGCCTCATACTCGCCTTTACGAACTTTTGCAAGATTCGACCTTTCGGGTCTGGAAGCTGCCGCCTCATAAAGATAGACTGGAATGCCGAGTTCATCGCCCACGCGTTTGCCATACTTACGAGACAACTCGGCACATTGGCTCAAGGTAACGCCTCGCACGGGTATAAATGGCGCGACGTCCACCGCTCCGCTTCGAGGGTGACCGCCGGAATGAGTCGTCATGTCAATCTCGTCCAGAGCTGACCGAGTCAGACGAAACATGGCTTCGACACATGCATCGGGTTCGCCCGCAAAAGTTATAACGGTGCGATTGTAGTCCACATTGCGGTCCACATCGAGCAACCTAACTCCTGGTACGGTGTTTACCGCGTTTGCAATGCGATCGATTTTACCGAGATTCCGGCCCTCAGAGATGTTTGGCACGCACTCAACGATTGGTTTCATAGGCGCAAAATTAGGGTGATTCGCCGGGCGACGAGACAATGGCCTCGATAATCTTATCCTGAGTCGCACGAACGACTCGTGGAGAGCAAGTGAAGTTGTTGCACAGCAGGGCAAACGCAATCATGTCGCCGTTTTCCGCCTCAGCGTATCCGGCCAGAGTACATACATTTCTGATTGTCCCGGTCTTGCCGTATACTTTTCCCGCAAGACCGTTGGTGGAGAGCCTGTACTCCAGTGTACCATCATAACCGGAAACAGAAAGAGAATTGCGATATGCGGCTGCTGCGGAATGGCGGTACATGACGGACAACAAATCCACGATACCCGCGGCATTGCAGAGATTTTGTCTCGACAGGCCACAGCCATCGGTGATGGAGAAGTCATGGGAAGCAACTCCGTTCCGGACCAGAAATCGCTCCACTGCATCAAGACCACCTTTTGCATTCGCCGGCTCCCCGGCGGCTCTGGCTAATGCTCGCAGGACATACTCCGCGGTGAAGTTGTCGCTCTCCTTGTTTATGGTCGCAAGCACTTCGGAGAGCGGGCGCGAGGCGGTCGAGAAGTAGTTCACGCTCCCCGGCAGATGTGCATTTCCGCGGTAAACGGATACCCCGCCCGTGACTTCAATTTCACGATTCGCGAGCTCTGATTCCAGCGCTCGCCCGAGAAATAGGGCTGGATCCTGTACTGGAATCCAGAGGTACTCGCCGTCGTCACCAATGGGTATCTGGCCTGATAGTATGACAACCGTGTCATAGGGAATAATCTCGAATGCAATCCACGAATCCGCACCGAGTTCGACTGTCGTAACTGTGGACTGAAGTGAGACAGGAGCATAAGGCGGATCAAGAACAAATTGTGGTTCGGCACCAGCCACGTCTCCCGGAAGGATGGAAACATGGCATACATTCGAATTGAATCCAAACCCGTCAACCGGCGGTGCAAAATTGGAATTCACGTCGCCAAGCTCCCAGACTCTTGATGCACACTCAAGTGCAAAAGGCCATGTCTGCAAAACCACACTGCCGTGGATTGATTTTACACCATGAGCTGCGAGCGAATCGACCCAAGATTCGACCAGAGAACTCGTGAAACCCCTCTCAATTCTTGGACTCATCGTCGGGTCACCTGAAGCCTGAATAATCAGGTTACCTGAAACCACGCCATTTCTGTCCGGTTCTGTCTGCCCCGTGCAAGTGGTTACAAAACGAAAGTCGGGGCCAAGCT